>JBBRQL010000058.1:0-18924 GCA_038226425.1 Verrucomicrobiota bacterium | reverse complement strand
GATGCGACGGCCGCCACGATCGTGTCCGAGGTCGCCGACGACCTGGCCTTCGCGTTGTCGCACGTCGTGCAGTTGTTCCATCCGCAGGTCATCGTCGTGGGCGGCGGGCTCTCGTTGGTCGGTGAACCGCTGAGGGCCGCCATCGCAGGAGCGTTGCCTCGGTACATGATGGATTCCTTCCGTCCCGGTCCGCGCGTGGCGTTGGCCGGTTTGGGAGAAGATTCGGTGCCGGTCGGCGCCCTCGCTCTGGCCGCGGCAGCGATCCGTTGATCGGCGGCTCCGCGACGGCCACGCCGGTCCGTGCGCATCGGGTCACCTTGGTTGGCGGCGGTGCCATTGTGCTGCCGTGCGTCTCGCCGGCAGGAGTGCGGATGGACGGACTCGAGGGCAGCACTCACGGTGCAGGGTTCGGCGGGCCTCTCCCGGCAGGATGCTGGCAGCACTTCAATCCTCGCTGCATCGCACGGCCAGGTTGAAAAGATACGCCCGCCGCACGGGCGGATCCGGACACTGCCCCGGGAGCGCCGGTTTCCAACCGGCTGGTCTCAGCCTGGCCCGCCACCAGCCGCTTAAAAAGCGGCGCTCCGAACGCCACCCGCTTCGTCGCAGGGGCAGTGTCAAGATGCGCCCCGTCGCACCCATGTCCGAGGTCGGCCTCGACGGCGGAGGCTTTTCCGCCGCATCCTCCGGCGATGCAGCAGTGGATCTCCGACTACCTCTCCGCCCAGAAAAGCGCCGTCGATACCCTCCGGCCGGACCAGATCGCGACCATCGTCGAGATGCTGCGCGACGTCTGGAAACGCGACGCCCAGGTCTTCGCCATCGGCAACGGCGGCAGCGCAGCCAACGCGAGCCACTTCGCCGTGGACCTCGGCAAAGGCGCCAGCGACGTGCTCCCGCGCCGGTTCCGCGTGCTCTCGCTGACCGACAACCTTCCTTGGATCACCGCGCTGGGGAACGACTACAGCTACGACGAGATCTTCTCGCGCCAGCTCGCCAACTACGCGCGCCCCGGCGACCTGCTCATCGCTGCCAGCGTCAGCGGCAACTCGCCGAACCTCGTGAAGGCGTTCCAGTGGGCCAAGGCGAACGGCGTGAAGACCGTCGCGCTCGTCGGCGCCAAGCGCGGGCAGCTCGCCGAGCTGGGCGACCACGTGATCGCGGTGGGCGACACGCACTACGGCCGCGTCGAGGACGTCCACATGCACATCCTCCACCTGGTCTGCTACGCCTTCTGGGAACACCCGGAGTGGGCGGCGTGATCCAGCGAGCCGAACCGGCGTTGAAGACGGGAAGGCAAGATACGGGCAGCGCCCTTCCCCTGACAGTCACTTAGGGACGAGATAATCCTGCGTCCATACGGGCCGGGCTGGTCTGGCCTTGCTCCCGAGCCGCGCCTGCCATTCGGCATCATTTAACCGGACCAAGCCCGGGCCTTCGACAAACTGGTAGTGGCTCAACGTCGGGCCGGCATAGACCATCTTGTCCGGTCCCGAATCCACCGCGACCATGAGCAGGTCGACCGCCCCGACCGCCTCGTGCAGGACCCCGCCAGCGAACCGGTCGTCCGGCGGCGCGCTGTGGACGTCGGTGACCAATGCATCAGGGCGGTCGCAGGGAGCGATGACAGCGCCGCCGTAATCGACATAGAACAAGCGAGGGAACCATCCATCGAACGATTTTCCAAAATACGGATGCGTCTGTTCGTTCATTGTACCGCGCACGAATGCCGTCTCCGACGGTGAGAACGGTTCGCCTTTGGTTTCTTTGCGGGCCATTTCCTGTAGCGTCACCATCTGGGCCGCGAAGTTCAGGCAGTGGTCGATGCGTCTCTTCCGCAGGTACTCCAAGTCAAAGGAGCGTGGCGGTTCGAAAGGGTTGGACCGGATCGTCAACCGTCCGGTCGCCTCGAACCGGTCGAGCGCCCGCGCCGTCCACTGCGCCGACGACCACATCGCCTGCCAGAACTCCACGCGCGGCTCGACGTAGCCGGCGGGATATTCGCAGGTGATGATCCCCGAGTACGGCTGCGCCGCGTAGAGCACGGTGTCGTGCCGCAACTGCGTCCACGAAGCCAGCTGGGTGTTCACCGTCTTGTGGGCCCACGCCCGGGTCCGCATCGCCTGCGGGAACCGCGCATCCGTCGTCGGAGCCGATAACATCCGCAGCGCATAGAGCCAGCGGGAATAGATGGTGTCGTGCCATGCTGGGAGGCTCTGCTGGTCGAACGTCGCCTTCACCGCCGCGAGGTTGTGCTGGTACGGCAGCCCGCTCTGCGTGATCCCGGCCACGATCTCCGGCACGACCTGCTGGTTGCCGAAGACCCCGAACGCCACGTCCAACGCCGTCGGCAGACGCCGCACCACCTTGCCGAAATAGCTCTTCCCGCCCGGCAGGACTTCGTTCCATAGGACCCGGTCGAACGTCACCTGCGCCGTCGCCCAACCGTCCGGGATGGACCGCTGGCCGATCACCGAGAACGCGCGCGGAAGTTGCGTCTGGCCCGGGCCGAACGGGCTCACATAGGCCGCGCTGGCATAGGACTGGACGCCATAGTCCCCGGCCAGGAGAGCCGCCTGGAACTTCGCGACGGCGCCCGGCGTGTTCGCAGCCTCGAAAGTCAGGCCGCCCGCGGTCCGCAGCGGTCCCAGTTCACGGAAGGTCAACGCCGACGGCCGCCCGACGAACACGCCGAGCAGCTCGTCCAAGGCCTCCCACGACGCGGCCGCTCCGCCACGGCTGTAGAGCTCGTGGAGGGCCACCGCCGTCCCCGCCTCGCGCGCCGAGGCACCTGGACCCGCCACCCGGAGATCGGCCAAAGCCGTCCATATGAACGCCTGGAAATACCGCCCGAGCGCCGCGTTCCGCGTGTAGTGGCCGCGCACGGTGAACTGCGAGAAATCGAAAAGCCTTTCATCGTCCGGATGCTTCTCGCCCCAGAGCAAGAAGTCCTGCCGGTACTTCTGCGCCGCGACCGCGGCGAGCGTCTCGGCCACGCGCGCGTCCTGCCCGAGCATCGAAGGCACCACGGTCCCGGTCAGGATCGACCTGGCCACGGCGAGGAAGTAATCCGCGTCCCGCACGCTCGGCCGCAACGGACCGTCCCCGGCTTCGCCCGCCAGCCCGGCCACCTGCCCGGCCATCAGGTCGAGCACCGTCTGGAACGCCTGCGTCAACTGTGTCTCCTCGAGCTCGCCCAGCATCGCCTGGTAGGACCAATGCCATGCGTGCAACGCCGAATCCGCGGATATGAAGACCGGGAAATCGTCGGCGAAAACTTTGTAATAGACGTCCGCGAAACTATAGGAACCCAGCCGCTCGCTGACCACGAAACCGTTGGTCCGGAACCGCGCGGATTCCTCCGCATCGAGCCGGAAGTCATGCAGCCGCCGGTCCAGGGACTTCGCTGGCAAGGTCGCGTTGAACACGGCGGGATCGGTATCGAACTCCTTCCAGTACCGCGCCGTGGTCGGATCGAACCCGATCCGGGGAAGATAGACGTTGGTCGGGGAGTTCTGCGCCGCGAACTCCGCCGTGCTCGGATATCCGATCCGGCGGAGCTCCTGTGCGAAGACCCGGTTGTAGCCGGACAACTCGGCGCCGTCCGTCGGCCCGCCTGTGTCCTGCAGATCCGCCTTGAGCCGGAAGAACGTGGCGGACTTGTCGCCCAACGTGAGCTTCAGCGGCGCGCCCGGATCATCGCTCGGCGTCAGTCCGACCGGAGCATCCCATACCCGGAGATCGCTGCTCCCCTCGACCTGGAGCCGATAGCGCGTGCCCACGACCGGCGCCAGGGGCTCGGTCGGCAGATAGACCTCGGCCCGGCCATCGATCTGGCGGATCCTCAGATCTGGCCGGGGCGTCTCCGTGCCCAGTCCTGATCCACCGAGACAAACGGACATGATGACAAGTGCAAGGTCTCGAAGGGACAGGTCTCGAAGGGAAGGCATGAAAACCACATACGCACGCGACCCTCATCCGTCAAACCCGGCCCTGTCGTCGGGTGCCGAAGGACTCGCCCGGCACCGCCTCTTCGCTACGCTCCGCGCATGACGAACCGCCTCCGCCAGCCCATCGCCCTCACCATCGCCGGATCCGATAGCGGCGGCGGAGCGGGCATCCAGGCCGACCTCAAGACTTTCGCCGCGCTCGGCGTCCACGGCACGGCCGCGGTCACCTGCCTGACCGCGCAGAACCCGCGCGCCGTCACCGCGGTCCATGCCACGCCCGCGAAGATCGTCCGCGCGCAGATCGAGGCGGTGTTCGCCGAACTCCGGCCCGGCTCGGTGAAGACCGGGATGCTCTTCAACGCCGCGACCATCCGTGAGGCCGTGGCGTTCTGGAGCGCTCTTCCTGCCAAAGGACGTCCGCCGCTCATCGTCGATCCCGTGATGGTCGCCACCAGCGGCGCGCGCCTGCTCCAACCCGCCGCGGTGAAGGTCCTGACCGAAGCATTGTTCCCGTTAGCGACCCTCATCACCCCCAACCTCGACGAGGCCGAGGTCCTCGTCGGCCGCAAGCTACGCTCGGTGGAGGATATCCGCACGGCTGCCATCGAGCTTCACCTTCGTTTCGGTTGTGCCGCGTTGGTGAAGGGCGGTCACCTGCGCGGGGCGAAGGCGGCGACCGATGTCTTCTTCGACGGCCGCGACGAGCTGACCTTGTCGGCGCCGTTCGTCCGCGGCGTCGAGACGCACGGCACCGGCTGCACGTATTCAGCCGCCATCGCCGGTTATCTCGCGCTTGGGCTCGGGCTTCCGGAATCCGTGGAACTCGCGAAGAACCACATCACCCAAGCCATCGCCCAGAGCGTGCGCATCGCGAAGCACACCACGCTCGAGCCGTTCTGGAAGTGAGGAGCGACCTGTGCCGTCCACAGTCCGCGCAGGCCACTTGTATAGGTGGCCGGGGCAGGCGAGACGCCCTGCCCTACATTGTCCTGCGTAGGCCTCCAGGCCAGAGCATCCGTCGCGGCATGTCGAGCCAGGTCCTACGGTTTGGACGCCTATCCAAAGCCGGCCGGCATCAACAACAACTTCATCGGGTCCGTCGAAGCGATGTCGCTCCCGAACGCCGGTGGAGTTCTGCCGGTCACCGATGCCGCTCACCGACCAGACGGGCGTACTACCATCGGTGCCGCCTCGCAATGCCATCGCGTCCGGACGGTGGGCGACAGGCAAGGAGCATCACTTGACACCGGCTTTCGCGAGCTCTTGGAGAAGGAATTTGCGCCGTTCCTTCACGAACCGCCGGAAGGACGCCATTTCTCCCGCGAACTCCGCGACGGCAGCTTGGGCATCCTGGCCGCGCACCGTCGCCCGATAACGGACCTCCGGCTGGAGCTGCTTCTCGAGGGCGTCGATCACCGGGAAAAACTGATTCTGAGTGAACTGGGTCTCGCAGATCACCTTCAGCCGGGCGAGGAACCGGGTCCGGAACTGCGGGTTCGCAAGCAGCGGACCGGAGAACCACCCGCCGGGACGCCACCACGGGATGCTGCCCCACGGATTTCTCTGGCGCGGGCCGTCCCAATCCTTCGGTTCGCGGTCGCCTTTCATGCCGAAGGTGAGCGCCATATCGTGCCACGGGCGCTCTGGAGCGGCACCGTCGAATTCGCCCCAGGTCTTGTCGAGGTCCCACGGGAACATCTCCCAGCGGCCGCCGCTCGCCGGCGCGTGCCAGGTGAAGTAGTTGTTGAAGAAGCCGTCCCAGTTCTCGATGCACAGGCTCACCGCCATGTAGTTGATGCATTCGTCGACGTCGAAGTTCGCTTGGATATAAGCCCATTGCTCCTCGCCGGATTTCTTTCTCAAGGCGTCGACCGTGGCCGTCAGGTCGCCGTGGCCGGTGCGGAGGTTGGTCTTCTTCTCGTGCTGGCCGACGACTCCTTGGCCGTACCAGATGAGCTTGTAGTAGTCGCCTGATGCGTCGTGGCCGGTGCGCTTCAGGAAGGTCTTGTTCGGTTGCTCGACGAACAGGTGGTAGCCCTTCGGTCGGCCGTCCACCCAGACCCTCAGATGTCCCGTCTTCGACGACGGCACGCCGCAACGGCGGAAGAGCTCGTAGCCGAGCGGCTCGGAGAGCACCCACCAGGGTTCGCCCTCGTAGATGATGTTGAGCGTGCTCATCTCCTGCAGGAGCCGGTCCTTGTGGAGGTGGACCTTCCAGCCGCCGGACCGCGGCTGCAGGCCCACGAAATCGTAGGTCTCGACCGGACCGCCGCCGGGCGGAAGATAGATGAAGGCCGCCTGGCCGCGCGTCGGCTCCGCGGTCTGGGGTCCGTCATTCGAGCGGTTACGGGCAGGCGCCACGTTGCGTTGGCGTTCGCCGGTCAGGGACAGGATGTGGACGAAGGCGACGGACGCCGAGTTGGTGTTGGACGTGACGAAATAGGAGAACGACGGACGAGGCTCCTCCGCATGAGGCGCGAGCCGGATGCTGCCGGCGGCGTCCGTGGCCTTGACCTGGAACCGCACTAGGCGGCCGTCAGGTTGCGGTGGGATCGTGGCCCGGTAGGTGCCGCTGCGCGCGTCGCCGTCCGTCCGGGTCATCGGCAACGTCTGCGCCGGCACATCGGCCCGCCGGTCGATCCCCTGGAAGAGCACGACGGCGGAGGCGACGCCGTCCGCATCGGCTATGGTCGCGGTGACCTCGGCCGGTTTGCCGGGAGCCGGCGGCGTGAAGGTGACGTCGCGGACCGACGGCGGGAGATTCGTCGCGAAGTTGTCGTTGGCGCGGCCCGGGCTGCCGGCGGGCGCCTTGACCGCGGGGAGCTTGGAGGCGGCCCAGTTGTCGGCGGAATCGCCGGATGCCGCGGGGCTGATGCGTTCGAGCGACGAGGAACCGCTATCGGCCGAGAGCGGCCACGGCGCGTGGTCGGAGAACTTGAGGCCGTCCACCACCGAACCCGCGGCATCGGCGAGCTCGAGCTTCTGGCCGCCGTGCTTGAGCTTCCCCGTGAACTCACCGCTGACGGGGACCGATTTTCCGTACTGCTGCGTGAAGGCCGCCCGATCGCGGCAGACCAGCGTGAAGCTGCCCGGCGCGAGCTTCGCGCCCGCAGGGAAGGTGAACTTCACGCCCTTCGAGAAAGACCATCCGGACAGGTCGGCCGCCGCCGGACCGGCATTGTGCAACTCGATGTACTGGAGGTCGTCGCGGTCGTCCGGCGGATGGTACATCACCTCGTTGATAACCACACCAGCCGCCGAGAGCGGCCCGATGGACAGGCAGGCGGCGAAGACCGCGACCATTGCGGACCGCAGTTTCAATGAGGCAGGCCGCGTGGATGTGGGCATCGTGATCGGGATCCGGTCCGGGATGTCGTCGCCGCTCGATTCACTGCAGCTTCACCGGTGCGCCCCGCCATTCATCGCGCACGGCCCAGAGGTTGACCGGCGTGATGGACTGGCCGAAACGCAGGAACCGGGCGCTGCCGTCGACCATCGCGAAATTCGATCCGCCCGACTTCTCGCCGCCGCCGTAACGGTGCATGTTCTGCTCGGTCTCCTCCACGTCGTTGCCCTTGGTGCCTTGGCTGAAATCCATGTGGACGTGGTACGAGCCCTTGCGCTTCTCGCCGAAGGCGATGGTCTCGGAAGGCTGAGGGACCGCGGTGTCGCGCATGCCGCCGGGCCATTTGTGGTCCATGAAGGTGACGAAATCGGCAGGCGAGAGGTTGTCCTTGAACCAGTCGTTGAAGCCGTTGATCACGTAGCTGCGCTGGACCAGGATCTTGTTGGTGGCACCCAGGAACGGGATGAACGGGATGCTGTCGGACGGGCATCTCAGGATGGACGCGTCCTTGTAGTAGGGCAGGAGCTTGAATATCCATGAGTTGGTTGCCTCGAGCCTGGCGGGGTAATATCCGTCGTGGTCGCCGGCGTACATCGTGAGCGCCATACCAAGCTGACGGACGTCGCTCAGGCACTTGATCGAGTTCGCCTTGGCCTTCGCGGCGGACAACGACGGCAACAACATCGCCGCGAGGATCCCGATGATGCCGATCACGACCAGCAGCTCCATGAGGGTGAAGCCTCGGCGGGATGCCGAGGCGTCGCGGACAACGCTCACACGGTCGGATGACGATGGGATCTTCATGGTGCTTACTCTTTCTTCTGGTCGAACGTTACCAACCGCGAACCCGGTCGGAAGTAACGCCACGGAGATAGGATGCCCCGGCGGGGGTGTTTTGTTTCAACAATCTCGCGCGGAGCCCGGACCAAGACAACACCTCCGATGCTCCGGTTCAAAGGACGGGTGCCCGAAGGCTCAATCCGTGGAGCCGTCCCGTCTCCATTCTCCAGCGACCCGCTTGAGCACGACCGTCGTTTTACCGCTCTTCAGCCCGGCCTCTGTTGGCGGGGCGCTGATCTCCACGTGGATTTCGTCGGCGGACACCACCTCTTGGGCGACGATCTTGTAGCCGACCATGGCCTGCGCCATCGCTTTTCCTTGCTGGCGGATGCCGTCGGTCGATTTCCCGGCCAACACGGTCCTCCGGAACTTCGCGCACTCTTCCGGAGTGAACGTGGCCAAGAATTTCTCGACGTCGCCGGTGCTCGCCGCCCAGAGCATCGAGCGGATCGATGCCTCCGGGGTGGCGTAGCCGGCGAAGGCGAAGGGGGACGCCGGTTCGGGAGCCTTGGGCAGATGGATCGCGACGAACGCGGAACCGGTGATGAGCACGACCGCGGTGACGACCACCGTGGTCTTGAGTTGGGTCCATGCCATGATCTTGAGGGTGTTTTCGATGATTGCTGTGGTGGAAGCTTTGGCGACGACGCCTTTGATAGCGGCCGAGGTGACCGAAGCGGCCCGCCCTGCCGGGACCGCTTGGACCGAATGGGCGGCGACCGCTCTGGCGATCGAATCGACCGAGAGCGTGATGCCGGCCCGCTGGAAGAAAGCCCGCAGGCGCTCCAGGGCGCGGGAGACGCGCTTCTTGGCCGCGTCCTCGCTGATGTCCATCGCCCGGCCGACGTCGCCGAAGCTCCGGGCCTCGAAGTAGCGCAGCACGATGGCGTCGTGGTCCTTCTCGCCGAGCTCGGCCATCGCATTGTCCAGCAACGGTGCGACCTGCGTCCAGACCTCCGGTCCGGGTCCGTCTCCAAGCGATAGCATGTGGGCCTCCTGTTCGCGTTCCTGGCGCCGTCTCCGCGTCGTCAGCGCGTTCGCCGACACGTTGCGGGCGGTCCGGCAGAGCCAGCCGGGCAGGATGGTCGAGTCGCCGAGCACGGGGGCCTTCTTGGCCAAGATGATGAAGACCGCCTGCGTGACCTCTTCTGCCAGGTCCGCGTCGCGGGTCTGGCGCATCGCCACGGAGTGGACCAGCCCGACATGCCGGCCGACCAAGGTCTCGAACGCGCGTTCGGACCGCTCCGAGGCGTACTCCCTGACCAGCACCATGTCGTCGCTCACCATCTTGCCTATCCATCTACGCCGACGCGGAAAAGGGACAGGAATTCTCGCCGGGCCGTGGAGCGGAGAGGAGAGCAAGGGATCAGGCGGACCTCGGTGCCGCGGGGCCTGTCTGAAAATGCAGGATGCCAGGGCAACCTGGGGGGTGCCAGCGATTAGCCGGGGTCGACGAGCGCGACGACACCCCGGGTCGACTCTGCTCTGTGGAAGAGACCGATCTGGAAAGCAGGAAAACAGGAACGGAGCCGGCAAAGCTCAAGTTCTCCTGCTTTCCTGTTTTCCAGATTCTCGCTCCGGCCGGTGCTTTTTACAGAACAAGCCCACCTCTTCGCGACGACGGCGACCCGATCGGACGGGACGCGACCGGGGATCACTTCAGGTCTTCGCCCGCCGAGAGCCCGCCGATGGTCCAGTCGAGATTGTAGGTCCCGTAGGGTGCGGTCTTGTTCATCAGGTTCGTCTTCACGTAGCCGGAATGGCCGTCCACGAAGAGCAGCGGCCAACCGTCCTTGCCGTGGGCGAGGTTGCGGTCGAAGAGCTGGCCGTTCTCCGGCTCGGCGAAGCAGCTCATCACCGCCTTCTTCGAGGGCGACCGCACATCGATGGTCTTGCGCTGCTTGAGGGCGCCGCCGCCGTCGTCGTTGTAGAACTGATGGTAGTAGTAGTACGAGTTGCCGAAGAGCAGGTCGTTGGTGCGGATGCCGCCGTTCGCGGCGCCGTTCTGCTTCACCCAGGCGATGTTCCAAGCGGGAGGCTTGTCGCCGGGGCAGAGATAGAACGAGCGGTTGTTCGTGCTGATGTACGGGTCGAGCAGCTTGAGCAGGTCCACGAACGGCATCTGCGGCCAGACGCGCCCGGAGAACGGGTAGCGGTCCTGGTTGTCGCCCGTGTACATCGCCATCGTGATGCCGAGCTGGCGGAGGTTCGAGACGCAGCGCGCGGTGATCGCCCGGGTCTTGCCCCGCCCGAGCGCGGGCAGGAGCATCCCGGCCAGGATCGCGATGATGGCGATGACCACCAAGAGCTCGATGAGCGTGAACGCACGGCGACCCGGGAGCCTCGGCGGCAAAAAGAAGTGGGACATCATGGGAAGGTGGGCCGGTGCGATGTGCAATGGGTCCCACAACGGAAGCAATCCCGCAAGACGCGGCTGATCGACCGGTCCCTGCAGCGGAGGGGACGCCGCCGCGCGTCCCCCATGACGCGCGGCGGGGATCCGGCTTCTCAGCCGATGAGCGCGAGCGCGGCCTCGGCCATCTTCGGGCCGGTGAGCCCGTACTTCACGTAGAGCTCCTCCGCGAGATAGGCGCTCTGGCCGAACTCGCCGGGGATGCCCAGCGACTTCACGCGGTGCGCGATGCCGGCGTTGCTCAGCGCGTGCGAGACCTGCGCGCCCATGCCGCCGATGAACTGGTGGTCCTCGATGGTCACCAACCGGCCGCCGCACTTCGCGACCGCCGCGCCGATGGTCTCGACGTCCACCCGGTTGATGAACGGGTTGTTGATGACCGTGGCCGACTTGCCCTTGCCGGCGAGGATCTTCGCCGCCTCGAGCGCCTTGTTGAAGAGCACGCCGGAGCCGACGAGCACGACATCCGTGCCCTCTTGGATGACCTGCGCCTTGCCCCACGCGTAGTCGGAGCCTTCGACCCACTTCACCGGATACGTCTCGCGACCGACGAAGAAGATGACCGATTCACCGTGGTGCCCGGCGGCGCGCTCGTCGCCGATGTGGCGGATCGCCTGGTACATGAACGCCTCCGCCTCGTCGGCGCAGCTCGGGGCGATGACGACGGTGTGCGGGATCGAGCTCACGGCGGCGAAATAAGTCGTCGCCTCGTGGCTCGCGCCGTCCGCCGCGTCTTGGAAGCCGACGTGCGAGAACATCGCGATCACCGGCGCCTGCGAGAGCGCCGCCATCGTGAGCGGCAGGTTGCCCTTGGTGACGCCGAACTGGCCGAAGGTGTCGACGATCGGGATGAAGCCGACCTTGGAGAGGCCAGCCGCGGTCGAGACCATGTTCGATTCGGCGATGCCGACCTCGATGAAGTTTCCGGTCGCCTTCTGGAAGGTGCTGATGCCGGTCGAGCCTTGCACGTCGCACGACACGGAGTACACCGGATAGCCCTCCATCGCGGCCTTGATCGCGCCGGCCGCGAGACCGGCCTGGACCTTGTCCTTCTTCACCGAAGGCGCGGCGGGCACCGGGTTGGCGGCAGCGGCGGCGGCCTTGGCTCTCTTGGCCTCCTCCTTCTGCTCCCAGTCCTTGCGCAGCGCGAGCGCCCACTGCTTGAGCTCCTCGGGCGTGTGGCCGGAGCAGATCTCGTCGACGAACTCGACGATCTTCTCGCCGTTCGCGAGCGGGAAGCCGTGGCCGCCCGCCGCGTTCTCCATCGTGCTCTTCACACCGTAGCCCTTGATGGTCTTGAGCCAGATCGCGACCGGCTTTGCCGGGCTCGCTTTGGCGTCGGCGACGGCCTTCTCGACCGCGAGGTAGACGGCCTGGAGATCGTGGCCGTGCTCGACTTTGCGGACATCCCATCCGAGCACGCTCAGCGCCTCCAAGCTGGGCTGCATGGAGAAGGAGTCCTTGGAGATGCGGCCGGAGAGCTTGGTGTCGTTGTCCGAGACGACCATCACGAACGGGTTCACGCGGCCTTTGGCGGCGAGGCCGGGGATGGCGGCGAAGGCTTCCTTGGCCTCGCCCTCCATCGACGCGCCGTCGGAGACCGTGACGATGGTGACACGGTCGTTGGCCGACAGCTTGTCGCCGATGGCCAAGCCTTGTGCCTGCGGGAGCGCGGAGCCGAGCGGGCCGTTCGAGAGCAGCACGCCCTCGGGATTGAGATGCGATTCGCCATGGCCGGTGAGCTTGGACTGGATCGAGCGGAAGCCTTTGAGGTCCTCGAAGGTCATGCCATCGAAGCCGTAGTTCGCGCGGAGCGCGTAGATGCCGTTCTCGGCATGGCCGGCATCGTTGACGAAGTTGTAGGCCTCGTGCCACGGGCGGCCAGTGGTGGCGAACATGACGCCGTGGATGGCCGCGTTCACCTCCGCGAAGGCCGCTGGTCCGCCCCAGTGGCAGGCCGCGCCGCCGTTGACGGCGTGGACATCCATGAGCGCCACAAGAGCGCGGGTCGCGACCGGCGAGCCCAAGGTCACATCGGCACCCGCGGCGTTCTTGACGACCACGGGATACTTCGGGGCACCGGTCGGGGTGCCGGCGAGCTTCGACTTCAGCTTCTGGGGCTTGAGGGGCGGAAGTTCGACCTTTGCGACGATGGAATTGTCAGCAGCCATGAGATGTTTGGTTCAGGTTCTAGGAAATTTCTGAACCGGACGCTAGGGGCCGTCCCTCGAAATGGAAGCCGGTTTTTTTCCCGGGGACGGCCTGGACAGCCCATCAAGAAGCCCAGATTCCGCGAAGGAACCGGACAAGATCGGGAGACCTCGGAGCGTGAGACGAGAGATGTCGGATGACTCCGACTCAGGCCGCCTTCGCCAAAACATCATTGCTGCCGGGGCCGTCCGGCTTGCGTCGCAAGGCCCCGCACCCACGGTTGACCCTGTCACTCCACGCGGCCGACGAGATGCGGACGCCGGGTCGAGCCGAAGCCGACGTTCGTCTCTTGGTCGACTTCCACCGCGTCGCCGTTGAAGCGCAGCGTGAGCGTCACCACGAAGGGCGTCTCGTTGAAGCAGACCTTCGCCGTGAAGACGTCCTCGGCAGGCCAGGCACCGCTCACGGCGATAGATCCGACCGGGAGAGTACCGAACGCGGCGCGGCCCTTGGTCCAACCGTCGTGCGCGAAGGCGAGCCGCTGGTCCGCTCCGTTGAAGCGCATCACCAACGCGCCGGCGGCGTCGAATGTCAGCGACCCGAGCTTCTGGTCGTTCGCCGGGAAGACGAACCGTTTGCCGGAGACCTTCGCAGCGACCGGCGAGGTCGCGGCGCCTTTCGCGGTGGGCAACACCAGGTGGCCGAGGGCCGAGACGAGCTTCTGCTGGGCCGCGCGGTCGGCGGGGAGTTTCTTGGCCTGCATCGCCGGGAGCAGCTTGTCCCAGACGAGGTCGAGCACTGCTTGCATGTCCTTCACGCCGCTGGTGATCGCGACCACGGCGTCCTGCGCCGGCATCACGATGCAATACTGGCCGAACGCGCCGTCGCCGCGATAAGCGCCGTTCCGCGAGCGCCAGAACTGGTAGCCGTAGCCCTGGTCCCAGTCGCTCCGCGGGTTGCTGCCGTTCGCGACCTGCATCGACGTGGCCTGCTCGACCCACGCGGCGGGCACCAGTTGGCGGCCTTCCCACTTGCCCTTTTGCAGGTACAGCTGGCCGAAGCGCGCGATGTCCTCGGTGCGCACGTTGAGGCCGTAGCCGCCGAGCGAGATGCCTTGGAAGCTCGAGTTCCAGACCGGGTCCTCGATGCCGAGCGGCGCGAAGAGCCGGGGCTGGAGGTAGTCGCGGACGGTCTGCCCGGTGACCTTCTGGACGATGGCCGACTGCATGAAGGTCGCCGCGGTGTTGTACTTGAAGTGCGTGCCCGGCTTGTGCGGCACGGGCTGCGCGAGGAAGGACTTGGCGGAGATCTTGTCGGCAGCGGTCGGCGGCTCTTCCTGGTGGCCCGTCGCCATGCGGAGCAGGTCGCGCACGCGCATGGACTTGAGGTTGGCGCCCGGGTTCTCGGGGGCGTCCTCCGGGAAGAATTTCAGCACCGGGTCATCGACGCTGAACCGGCCCTCGGCGACGGCCAAGCCGACCGCGGTGGAGGTGAAGCTCTTGCTCAACGAGTACAGCTCATGCCGCGTGGCCGCATCGTAGGGCGTCCACCAGCCTTCGGCGACGACGTGGCCGTGGCGCAGGACCATGACGCTGTGCAGCGAATCGCTCGTGCGGTCCGCCGCCTCGACGAACGCGAGGATCCCCGCGGAGGAGATGCCTTGCGCCTCGGGCGTGCTGCGCGGCAGCGCGCGGGGGGCTGCGGACACGGCGACGGCCAACGGGAGCGAGACGACGGCCAGCGACAACCAACGGAGCGTGGGGAGGAATCTCATGACGGGATGAGGTGTTGATGCCCGAAAGCCGCGGTTTTGTCGCGGACGATCTTGAGCCGGACGCACCGGACGGAGTGGCCAAGCAGGGCCGGCCGCAGTTCCGTCTCGTCATCGGCGCGGCCAGGCCGGCAGATTCGGGCGCCGTGAAGAACATCGTGTACTTCGACCTCGAGACCCAGAAGTCGGCCGAAGAGGTCGGCGGATGGGACAAGATCCGCGACATGCGGATGAGCCTCGGCGTGACCTATTCGACCGTGCGCGGCACCTACAAGGTGTACGGCGAGCCGCAGGTGGACGACCTGCTCAAGGAGCTCCAGCGCGCGGACCTCGTGGTCGGCTTCAACCATCTGCGCTTCGATTACGAGGTGCTGCACGGCTACACGGTGATGGACCTTTCGCAGCTCCCGACCTTGGACATGCTCGTCGTGCTCAAGGAGAAGCTGGGCCACCGGCTCGGGCTCGATTCCATCGCGGAGGCGACCTTCGGGCTGAACAAGACGAGCGAAGGTCTCCAGGCGCTGGAGTGGTTCAAGCAGGGCAAGATGGCGGAGATCGCCGAGTACTGCTGCTTCGACGTGAAGATCACCAAGCTCGTCCATGAGTTCGGCGCGAAGAACCGGCAGCTCTTCTACAAGAACCGCTTCGGCGCGACCTTGAGCGTCGCGGTGGATTGGTGACCCGTTGACCTGCGGTGCCCCGCCGTCCGCGACGCTTGCGTTCTCCAAGACCGCGGTGGACAGTATGGACAGATACAAACACTTCCCTAGTTCTATGAACTCCCCGTCCATCTTGGAGAACACACGTCGCCGGCTCGCTCGTCCCTCCGGTTTCACCTTGATCGAGCTGCTGGTGGTCATCGCCATCATCGCGATCCTCGCCGGCATGCTCCTGCCGGCGCTCAGCAAGGCGAAGAGCAAGGCCCAAGGCATCCAGTGCCTGAACAACACCAAGCAGCTCACCCTGGGGTGGCACCTCTATTCCGGTGATTTCCAGGACCGCGTCGCGAACAATTTCGGCGTCTCCGAGACGGTGAAGACGATCGCCAACGGCAAGTTCGACAACTGGGTGAACAACGTCATGACCTGGGGCGCCGGCGGCGGGAAATCCGCCGAGGCCAGCGTCACCAACAAGGACTGGGTGGTGAACGGCGTGCTCGGCAAGTACACCGGCGGCGGCGTGGGCGTGTACAAATGTCCGGCCGACAACTATCTCAGCCAACAGCAGCGCAAGGCCGGCTACCCGCAGCGCAACCGCAGCCTGTCGATGAACGCTTTCTTCGGGCGCTTCGACACCTCCGACCCGAGCGATCCGACCTCTCGCGGCGTCAACTGGGGCTTCCAGGACAAGCTCCAGTTCCTCAAGCAAGCCAGCGTGCCCAGCCCCTCCAAGACCTGGCTCTTCGTCGATGAGCACCCCGATTCCATCAACGACGGCTTCTTCATCAACAGCGGTGACGCCGGCAGCTGGCAGGACATCGTCGCCTCCTATCACAACGGCGCGTGCGGCTTCTCCTTCGCCGACGGCCATTCGGAGATCAAGCGCTGGCTCAGCCGCGCCTCGAAGTACGGCGTGAAATACCAGTACCCGACCACCGTGAGCTTCGACGGGCAGGGCAAACTGGATTTCGCGTGGTATCTCGAACGGACCGGCTATGTGGACGCCAAGAACGGCAGGGGCCTATACGGCTACTGATCCCGCCGTGGATCGCAGCGACAAAGCCGCCGGCCCTCCGGCGGCTTTCTCGTGCCTGCCAGCGTTGAAGGTCCTGCAAAGCTTCTTCCCACCACGGCGCCGTCGGTGACCGTTGGATCCCACGACGTTCTCGTCGCGGATCTTCGCGGATCGGGAGATCCGTCCCGGACGGAAGGCCGGCGTTCAGACCGGCGCTTGGCCTACGGCGATGGTGCCGTCGCGGCAGCCGATGGCGATGCGCTTGCCGTCCGGCGACCACCGGACGTCGGTGACCGAGTCGCCGGCTTGGAACCGGCGCAGGGCGGTGCTCGACTTCCCGGCGTTCCAGAGCAGCACCGAGCCGTCCTGGGCGCCGCTCGCGAGCAGATGACCCGCGCGCTGGTAGTCGAGCGCCGTCACCAGCCCTTCATGGCCCTCCAGGATCCGGGGCGTGCTTCCGGCAGGGCCCTTGCCCGCGCAATCCCACACCATGATCGGCTCGCCGCCGCCGGTGGCGAGATAGCGTCCGCCGGGATGCCACGCCAGTTCGCGCACCTTGGTCGCGTAGCCGGACATCGCGAGCTCGTCGCCGGGATGGAACGGGAGCTCCCAGATCTGCACGCTCTGTTCCTGGGTGCCGCCGACCACCCAGCGGGCATCCGGGGACCACGCCAACGAGATCAGCGACGTCTTCCACGGGAGCGTCTCCACATGCGTGCCGGCTTCGGCGTCCCAGACCTCGGCTCCGGAATAGCACGCCGCGGCGACGCGCGAACCGTCCGGTCTCCACGCCAGCGCGGCGACCGTGCTCCGATGGGCGGCCGACACGTGCACGACCCCGCGAGCAGGATGCCACAGGTGGAGCTTCCGCCCGGCACCGACGGCGAGCCATCCGCCGCGGGGCGACCACGCGAGCTGCTCGACCCATGCCGCGCCGCCCTCCAGCGAATGCAGTTGCGCGCCGGTCAGCGGATCCCAGAGCTTGGCTCGGCCGTCTTGGCCCGAAGTCGCGAAAACGTCGTCCGTCGGCGAGAACGCCGCGCGGAACAAGCCGCCGTCATGCGCGATGAAGCCGTGCAGCAAGCGCCCGTCGCGGGCGTCGAGGATGGCCGCCCGGCCGTCCACGCCGCCCGCACCGAGGCGCGTGCCGTCCGGGGACCAGGAGAGTTGGGCGACGGGGTCGCCGAACGGAAGCGACCAATCAAGAGGACGGAGCGGTGCGGACATGATGTGTGCGGCGCAGCCAGCCTGACAGATCCCGGGATGGGGCGCCATACCGACAATCGGCAATGACACGCCAACACGGGCTGCGGGGCGACCGGGGGGCGGGCCCCGTCAGGCAAGGGCGGGCCGCCGCTCGCTAGGGTTCCCGGGGAGCGGCGCTCCACGACGCGTCGGACGAAGGGGCACGACCGACCTGCCCGGCCTTTCTTCTTTCTGATCGCCGTTGCGCTCCGCCGGCTGTCTGCCGCGATGGATCGCACCCGGGACCCCATGCTTGGAGGACGAGGCCGCTCGACAGCCGTCGGAGGAGGTTCAGGCCACGAACCGGGGAGGGAAGACCGGGCGGCCACTGTGCCGGACGAGCAATTCCAAGAACCGCTCGAGGCCGGCTTTCTCCGCGTCGCCGAGGTCGTAGCGGATGTGGCCTCCGAGGTAGGCCCGGCGGAAGTCGGCGTCGTACTCCGTCCGCTCCGCGACGATCCGCGGGATGGCGGCCGTCCCGGCGGCCTTGGCCGCGAGCAGGCGGGCGCGCAGTTCCGGCGGAGCGCCGCGACGGAGCGCCCAGACGGCGTAGACGAACGGCAGGCCCGTGAGCTGGTCCCAAGCTTCACCGAGGTCCCAGAGCGCGTGGTCGTGCGGCGCGCGGCGGAAGTCGATGGCCGGGTTGCCGATGAGCAGCACGTTGTCGTGCCTTGCGGCATCGGCGGTGTCGGCGAGCGGACGGAACTCCGGTGCCAGGCCGCGCTCCGCGAGCAGCACGCGGAGGAGGTTCACGCTCGTGCAGCTCGCCGGGTCGAGGAAGACCGTGCGCATCTGCCCGAGCGGTTCCCGGTGCGCGAGGAAGACGCTGGCGACCGGGCCGTGGGAGGCGATGGCCGCGCCGTCGAGCACATCGTAGCCGTCGTGGAAGAGCACCTCGGTGACGCTCAGGAGCGCGGCGTCCAGCCGGCCCCCGTGGAGCTCGGCCGCCAAACGGGACGGAGGGAGGAAGACGCAATCGAGCTCGATCCCCGCGGTGAGCGGGACGGCGTTGAGATAGGGCACGGAGCCGAGGCGGAACGGAGCCGATGGCACGCGGGCGAAGCTGGTGCGGCCCGGAGGAGACCGCAAACTTTTGCTCCGCGGGCCTCCTAATCCATTTTAGTTCTTTCCCCGGGCGTCGTGGCGCGATAGGAGAATCCCTGATGAAACTCACGGGCAGGCTATGGGCCTCGCTGTCGGTCTGGCTCACGATGCTGTGCCTCGTCGCGCGCGCCGCCGGACCCGCGCCGCGGGTCATCACCGATGTCGCGGAGGCCCGCCGTCTGACACAGGACGCGGTCGACGGCCGGATCGTGCCGTTCCGTCTGGAGGGCGTCGTGACGTTCGCGGACGACGAGTGGGGCCTGGCGTTCATCCATGACGGGACGGCCGGCATGTATTTCACCAAAGCAACCAACGTCGAGTTCGTCGCCCGGTCGAAGGAGAGGCTGCGGATCGAGGGGCGGGTGATCCGCGGGCAGTTCGCTCCGGTGCTCGAGGTGCGCACCGCGGAACCGCTCGGCCCCGGCGATCT
>JBBRQL010000057.1:0-19091 GCA_038226425.1 Verrucomicrobiota bacterium | reverse complement strand
GGCGACGCCAGAACAAAGGAAGATGTCTGCAATGGCCGAGAGAGATACTTGGTTGATGAAACCACTGGAGTTGTAAAATTTATTTTTCCTGTCGTTAGTGTGGCAAGTTCAGCCCCCGATGCTGTGAACAAGGAAGCCGACAAAATTCGTGCGTTCTTCAAGCTCTTGTTCGTCGAAATGCTGTTGGAACTAGTCAGCGGTGAAGATGAAGTATGGCTCTTGGAAGGTGGTATGCGCCAACAGCTACACATCTTCCGAGCTTCTAGCTAGCAAGCCTTTCTGCCTGCCGGCTTTCTCCTTTTCCATCCCCTGATGCGCGTCCTCCACGTCCACGCCCACTTCGATGATTTCGAGTTCGTCGCCGCCGGCACTTTCGAGCTCTGGCGGCGCCGGCTCGGCGCGGATTTCGAAGGCAAGATCGTCGTCTGCACCGACGGCCGGTCCGGGCACCAGTTCCGGACCCGCGAGGAGACCGCCCGCGTGCGCCTCGCTGAACAGGAGGCGAGCGCGAAGCTCGGGGGCTACGCCTTCGAGCTGCTGCGCAAGCCGGACGGCCAGCCGTTCGAGGAAGCCTGCCGCGTGCTCACGACCGACCTGCTCGCGTCCCTGTGGCGATCGATCCGCGAGTTCGAGCCGGATTATCTGCTCTGCCCGCCGCTGCCGCTGGACACCCTCGCCGGCGTGCATCCGGACCACATCACGGTGGCCGAGGCCGTGCGGCGCGTGGCGTATATGATCAACGTGCCGCACGCTTTCCTCGGCGAATATCCCGTCGCAGACGAGACCCGTCCGCGCTGGGTGAAGACGCCGGTGATCCTCAACACCTACGACGGCTACATGGCCGGAGCGAACGCCTGCGACCTGGTGGTGGACATCGAAGTAGCCTTCGCGCTCGTCGCCGAGGAATCGTGGTGCCACCAGAGCCAGATCAACGAATGGCTGCCATGGGTCGCGCGGCATCACATCGAGCCCACCGCCGACCTGGCCGCTTGGGAGAAGAAGCTCCGCGCGCGCTTCGACCGGCAATCCCGCGAGCTGGGCCTTCGTGCCGGCCGTGCGCACGAGGCCTTCACCGTCACGGCGTGGGGCGTGGTGCCGACCGCCGAGCAGCTGCGGCGCGATTTCCCGGGCCTCGTCGCCGATCCGGAGCGTGACGAGCGCTTGCGGGCGCGGCTGGTCCGCTGGGGCGCGGCCTGAGACGGGGTGGTCGCGGTCGTGGCCGCGAGGCACGGCGCTTGCCGCGGTGGCCGCGGGTTGCCTAGGCTCGACCCATGAGATCCCTGTTGCGCGTCCTGGCGCTCGCTTTGTGCTCCGTCGCCGCCGTCTCCGCCGCGGAAAAGACCTACACCATCGCCGTCATCCCGAAAGGGACGACCCACGAGTTCTGGAAATCCATCCACGCCGGCGCCGTGAAGGCGGAGCAGGAGCTGGCCGCGAAGGGCACCAAGGTGAAGCTCTTCTGGAAAGGACCGCTCCGCGAGGACGACCGGGACCAGCAGATCCAGGTCGTCGAGAACTTCGCCTCGCGCAAGGTGGACGGCATCGTGCTGGCGCCGCTCGATTCCCGGGCGCTCGTCGCGCCGGTCGCCAGCGCGCTCCAGGCCGGCGTGCCGACGGTGGTGATCGATTCCGACCTGGATTCGGACAAACAGGTCAGCTTCGTGGCGACCGACAATTTCAAAGGCGGCCAGATGGCCGGCGAGTTCCTGGCCAAGCAGCTTGGCGGGAAGGGCTCGATCATCCTGCTCCGCTACCAGGTCGGCAGCGCCAGCACCGAGGCGCGCGAGGCCGGCTTCCTCGACGCGGTCAAGAAGGTGCCCGGCCTCAAGCTCATCTCGTCCGACCAGCACGCCGGCGCGACGCGCGAGATGGCGTACCAAGCTTCCCAGAACCTGCTCAACCGCTACGGCAAGGCCGTCGAAGGCATCTTCTGCCCGAACGAGACGGCGACGATCGCCATGACCAAAGCGCTGCGCGACATCGGCCGGGCCGGCGGGAAGGTGAAACTGGTCGGCTTCGATTCCGGCACGCAATCCGTGCTCGATCTCAAGAACGGCGACGTGCAGGCACTGGTCGTCCAGGACCCGCTCAAGATGGGCTACCTGGTCGTGATGACCGTCGTGGAGCACATCGAGGGCAAGACGGTCGCGAAGCGCATCGACACCGGCGTGTCGATGGTGACCAAGGACAACATGGACCAGCCCGACATGGCCGCGTTGCTCGCGCCGCCGATCGCGAAGTATCTCAAGGAGTGACCACGGGGCAGGGCAGGGGGAGTGATCAGTGATCAGTGATCAGTGGTCAGTGACCGGATGCTCTCAGTTGATTCCTTCTGCCTTCATCGGTCCGGGATACCGATCACCGATCACTGGTTACTGATCACTACTCACACTCCGCTGTCGCCGCCACCTCCCCACGCTCCCGCCGATGTCCCGCCTCTCCCGTCTCCTGCAATCCGGCGGCCCGTTCCTCGGGCTGTTGCTGGTGTGCGGCCTCTTCGCGCTCACGGAAGAGCGCGCCTTCATCTTCACCGGCGGCAATCTCAAGAACATCCTCACCCAGACTGTCATCGTGGCGATCGGCGCGTTGGGGATGACGCTCATCATCGTGGGCGGCGGGATCGACCTGAGCGTCGGCTCGGTGGTCGCGTTCACCGGTGTCCTCGGCGCGAAGCTCCTGGTCGCCGGATGGTCGCCGCTGGCGACCACCGCCGCGCTGGTAGCCACCGGCGGCGCGATCGGGCTCTTCAACGGCGCGATCGTCGCGGGGTTCCGCATGATGCCGTTCATCGTCACGTTGGGCATGATGGGCATCGTGCGCGGCTCGGCGAAATGGCTCGGGGGCAACCAGACCGTCAACGCTCCGTCCGATTCCCCGGTCGCCCTCATCATGGCCCGGGTGGATCCGGCCGGGTTCTGGCCGTTGCCGCCGGGCGTGTGGATGCTCCTCGGGTTGGCGGTCGTGATGGCGCTGCTGTTGCGCCGGACCGTCTTCGGCCGGCATGTCTTCGCCGTGGGCGCGAACGAGACGGCGTCGCGGTACAGCGGCGTGCGGGTCGGCTGGGTGAAGGCCGCGACGTACGCCATCGCGGGGCTTCTCTTCGGTTTCGCGGGGCTTCTCCAGATGTCGCGCCTCACGCAGGGCGACCCCACCGTGGCGGTCGGGCTGGAGCTCGACATCATCGCCGCGGTCGTCATCGGCGGCGCGAGCCTGAGCGGTGGGGCCGGGAGCATCCTCGGCTCGATGATCGGCGCGCTGATCATGGCGTTGCTGCGCAACGGCACCAACCAGCTGGGATGGCAGACCTACTCGCAGGAGATCATCATCGGGGGCGTGATCGTGCTGGCCGTGGGCCTCGACAAGTGGCGGCAGGGACGGCTTGCGCGCGGATAGGCTGGGGGACAATGTATGGATATGGCGTTACTGACGTCCCATCGTTTCACGGTCGAAGACTACCACCGCATGGCGGAGACCGGCGTGCTGGCGGTCGACGCGCGCGTCGAGCTGCTGGAAGGGGAGATCATCGACATGGAACCTATCGGACCGTTCCACGGCGGCACCACGAAGCGCCTCAACGGTTTGTTCGCGACGGCTTCGCGAGGACGTTGGGTCGTGTCGGTCCAGGATCCGTTGCGTCTCGACCGTTATTCCGAGCCGCAACCGGACATCATGCTCCTCCGTCCGGATCCGGACGACTATACCGGCCGGCATCCGACGCCCGCGGATGTCTTCCTGCTCGTCGAGGTCGCGGAGAGCTCGCTCGACCACGATCGCGCCAAGAATTTGCCGGCATACGGCAAAGCGGGCGTGCCCGAGGTGTGGATCGTGGACCTCCAGGCGAAGGTCGTCGAGATCCACCGAGGACCGCACTTCTTTGGCTACGAGAAACGGACGTTTCTCCGGGCCGGGGATGCCGCCAGTCCCGAGGCCTTCCCCGACGTCTCCATCGACATCGCTGCGCTCCTCCGCCGGGCCCGTTGACCCAATTTTCTGGACCGAACCGCATCCACGCCATGAGCACCACCGTCCTAGCTGACAGCCAACCGCTCCGATCCCTCGACGAGGTCGAAGATTTCTACAAGGAACGCTATCCGGAGCCGATGACCGAGGAGCAGAAGAAACCGTCGGTCGGCACCGACCCGGAGAAGAAGGTGGACGAGTTCCGCAACTACGAGGCCGACTCTCGTCCCACGGTCCGCGAGTTCTACCGGCTGAACCACACCCACCAGACCTACGACTTCGCCCTCGCCAAGCGGAAGGAGTACCTGGGCCTCGACCGCCGGCAGATGGGCATCTGGGAGGCCGCCGAATATCTGAACCAGCTCGTGGACGACAGCGATCCCGACACCGACCTCTCGCAGCTCGAGCATCTGCTCCAGACCGCCGAGCATCTTCGCGCCGATGGACAACCGCGCTGGATGGTGCTCACCGGCTTCGTCCACGACCTCGGCAAGATCCTCTGCCTCTGGGGCGAGCCGCAATGGGCCGTCGTCGGCGACACTTTCCCGACCGGTTGCGCCTATTCGCAGAAGATCGTCTTCCCGAAGTTCTTCGAGGCGAACCCCGACAGCCGCGACCCGCGCTTCACCACGAAGAACGGCGTCTACCAGGACGGCTGCGGCCTCGACGCCGTCAACCTCTCGTGGGGCCACGACGAGTACATCTACAACGTCTGCAAGGACCATCTGCCGATCGAGGGGCTCTACATGCTCCGCTACCACAGCTTCTATCCGTGGCACCGCGAGGGCGAGTACGGGCATCTGCTCAACGACCAGGACCGGACCCATCTGAAGGCGGTCCACGCGTTCAACCCCTACGACCTCTACACAAAGAGCCACGCCAAGCCGGATGCGAAGGCGCTCCGGCCGTATTACGAGGACCTGATAGCGGAGTATTTCCCGGCGAAGGTGCGGTGGTGATCTGGGGCGCTGTCACTTCCGCCCTGGTCTCGGATGAGACCGGACGTTTTGTGACCGGTCGTGTCGGGACTGGAAGGAGATCGAGATGAGACCCGGCATCACCGCCATCGCCTTGGCGGTTCTCTGCGCTGTCATCCTAGCCCTCGGGCTCGGCGGCGGCGTGATGCTGGGACGTTGGTCCGCGCCGGGCGAACGCCCGCGGATCGCGGACACCGCGACGGTCGTCACCCAGATCCAGTCGCTGTCGCAGCTGGTCACGGTACGGTACGTCTTCGAGAAGGTCGTCCGCCTCGACGACGTGAAGTGGTACGGCCAGAACCGGCTGCTCATGGTCGCCCACGGCATCGCCAAGGCCGGCGTGGACCTTCAGAAGCTCCGGCCCGAAGACGTCCATGCCAGCGGCGACAAGCTTGTGCTCCTCCTGTCCCGCCCGCAGTTGCTCGACGTGTATCTCGACGAGAACAAGACCGAGGTGATCGAGCGTTCGACCGGGATGCTGCGCGAGTTCGACCAGCAGATGGAGCAGGATGCCCGGCGCCAGGCCATCGAAGAGATCCGCAAGGCCGCGCGCGCGTCCGGGATCCTCAAGGACGCCGAGGACCGCACGAACCTCCAACTGCTCGCGATCGGCCAGGTGGCGGGGTTCAGGGCCGTCGAGGTGAAGTGGAAGTGACCGCGTCGACGGCCGGCCGAGGGGTCCGGCTTCACGAAGTTCCGGGAGCTTGCCTCGGATCCGGATGGTGGCTTTCCTCGGGTCCGACCGTCCACGTTCCCGTCCTATGAAATCGATCTTGTCGCATCTGGCCGCCTTGTCCTTCGCGGCGCTGCCGGTCTCCGCCCTCACCGTCGGTTTCGAGGACCTCCCGTTCCCGCCCGCTCTCGGCGCTTCGACCGGCCTTCAATACGCCACCGCGCCGGGCGACGGTTCCAATTATGCCGGCATCGTCTGGGACAGCCGGGTCGTCGTGGTCGGCGACCAGTACCGCGTGGACCCGGGGACGCCCGGCCCGCTCTTCGGGCTCCCGCATTCCGGCAGCTACTTCATCACCAACGAGAGCAGCGGCGACGGCGGGAACGGGATCACGCTGGCCACGACGATGGTGCTCACCGGTGGATGGTTCGGACAGGTCGAGTACTACGGCTTCGGCGGTGGCGCGGATTCCATCACCATCCATGCGCTGAACGGATCGACCTCGCTGGGCTTCGTCACCTTCACGCTGCCCGAAGTGACCGCCGGGCAGCCGGAACCGTTGAGCTTCGTGGACACGAGCAGCTTCACCGGGCTCTCGGGCATCACCGGGTACCGGATCGACCGGCATCCGTCGTCGCCGTCCGCGGACAACTGGGTGGCGGACGACCTCCAGTTCGCACCGGTGCCCGAGCCTCGGGAGATGGCGGTGGCTGCCGGTCTGTTGATGGCCGGTTTCGCCGCATGGCGCCGTTGCAGCCGTTGATCCGACCTGTTCTGATTTACTCCCAGAGCACCCCGCGCATCCGTCGTCGCGGTCATTTTCATCGTCATCATCAATGAACGCACCCCTCGTCGGCATCATCATGGGCAGCCAATCGGATTGGGACACGATGCAGCACGCGGCCGACCAGCTGGATGCCTTGGGGGTGCCGTACGAGGTCGGCGTGGTCTCGGCGCACCGGACGCCGGAGCTTCTGTTCGAGTATTCCGGGGCCGCCGAAGGGCGAGGCCTCCAAGTCCTCATCGCCGGGGCCGGCGGCGCGGCGCACCTGCCCGGGATGTGCGCGAGCAAGACAGTTCTGCCGGTGCTCGGTGTGCCGGTGCAATCGAAGACCCTCAACGGCCTCGATTCCCTCCTGAGCATCGTCCAGATGCCCGCCGGCGTGCCGGTCGGGACGATGGCGATCGGCAAGGCGGGCGCGGTCAACGCGGCGCTGCTCGCGGTGGCGATCCTCGGGGTCCGGCATCCGGAGTTCCGCGCCGCCTACGCCCGCTTCCGCGAGGCGCAGACCGCCAAGGTGCTGGCGCAGCGCGACCCGCGGGTCGTCTGAGGCTCCGCGGGCTGGTCCGCGGAGCGGTCGTGCGCCCGTACCGGTCGGTGAGAAACAATTCCTGTTGACCGTCCCCGCCTCCTTTGGAGAGAGAATAGCGGACTACGTTGATGCGTTAGCCCGCCATGCCGAGAATCTCCAGAAAAACGACGCCCACCACGCGTCCTTCCGCCGCCGCCACGAAGTACGACGCGCACCACAAGGTGATGAACACGACGTACGGGTCCTTCGCGGACCTGCGCCGGGAACTTGCCGACTCCAAGGAGAAGGTCGCCGAGAGGGAAGCTGTGCTGAAGCTGCTCGGCGGGTGTGCCGACCCGCAAAGGGCCTATCTGCTGTTCGACGATTATCTCGAGAAGCTCAACCTCCGCCGGAACGATTTCGGCGTCGCCGAATGGTGGCCGCGGATCCAGACCGCGCAGGGCAAGGCGCGGCTCGAAGAGGTCGCGATGCTCTTCCTGCGGGCGAGCCGCAACCTGCCGACCGAGCTGTTGCCGCACGCAAACTTCGACCGGTTCCAGGAGGTCGAGCAGTGCGAGAAGGAGACGCAGTTCGTCCAGGAGCTGGAGAACTGGCTCCTGCCGGCGACCCACACGCACCTCGACGCGCCGAAGGCCGCGCTGCGCATCGTCTGCGAGACCCAGAGCAGCGGCGACGCGGTCAACCAATGGAGGTTGGTCGTCAAGTTCCTGCTCTTCCGCTCGCGCTCCGGCGAGAAGGAGAAGTTCCTCGCCGAGCTCGCCGACCTGCGCACCCGTGCCGCCCATGAGGCCGAGCTGTTCCCGGCCGACGACTGGGCGGTGATCGATTGGCTCCACTCGAACTGGGCCGACAAGGTCAAGGAGGGCGAGCTGCTCATCCTTGAGGGCGCCGACCTGCTCACCTGGCTCGCCATGTGGGCGCACGGCACGCGCCTCGAGCTCACCGGTCAGGCCACCAACCTCCAGTTCCACGGCCAGCTCGCCGAGCTCAAGCCCCATCTCGACACCGTGGAAGGCGACCTCAGCTTCACCCACCTGCTCGCGCTGCCCGACGGCCAGGCGAGGCCGCTGGCGGAGTGCAAGTTCATGGTCGGCTCGCCGCAGCTCGTGCTCGTCGAGAACGAGTTCTACATCCTTCGCAACGCGCCGCCGGCCCGTCTGCTGGGCCCCTGGGCACAGCGTCCGGTGCTCCCGGTCAAGAAGCTGTCGCACCGCTTGCTCAACGAGCTGCGGAAGTCCCAGACCACCAAGCCGCGCTCCGGCAACGGCGCCGATGGTCACGCCATGACGCTTGCCGACGGCTCCAAGACGACCACCGAAGCCGACTGGAGCCAGCTGTGCATCACCCACGGCGCGAAGCCGCAGTTCATCTTCGAGCTCGCCGACGAGGTGGTCCGGCTGCGCCTGCTGGCTTCGAGCGACCGCGACGGTTCCGAGTGGCAGTGGAACGGCCATGAGTGGTCCCGCACCCGGGCGCTCAAGCAGAACGCCGACCGGCCCGAGCTGCTCGACGACCCGCGCCTCCACGCGGCGATCGACTGGGTGCAGCACCAGGATTGGTTCACGCCCGAGCCCGGCCTGTGGGTCGGCGACGCGAACGAGAACTTCCTCAGCCAGCTCGCCAACGCCTGGGCCGACCGTCCGAAGGACGCCGAGTTCCTCGGCAACCCCGCCTTCCAGCGGCTCTTCCTCAACCGCAAGCTCGTGAAGCCGAAGCTCGTGCTCAAGGGCTCCGGCATCGACTGGCTCAGCGTCAGCGCCGAATGGGAGGTCGAGGGCATGAGACTGTCCGCGGCCGACGTCCAGCGGCTCGCCGCGGCGACGACCCGTTTCGTCAAGCTGCCCGACGGCGGATGGGTCGAGCTCGACACCGACGCCAACCGCAAGGCCCACGAGACCGCCGCCTCCCTAGGCCTCGAAGGTCTCAGCGGCGACGCCCAGAAAGCGTCGCTCCTCCATGCCACGCATCTCGACGAGCAGACGCTCGCGGACCTCGGCAGCCAGAAGGCCATCGCGGCCCTCAAGGAGAAGCTCAAGGACTTCAAGGGCGTCCCGGACACCAAGCTCCCCGACAACATCAAGGCGGAGCTCCGCCCCTACCAGAAGGACGGCTTCGACTTCCTCTGCAACCTGTCGCGGCTGCATATCGGCGGCATCCTGGCGGACGACATGGGCCTCGGGAAGACGCTCCAGACGCTCACTTGGCTCACCTGGCTGCACGACCAGCACAAGAAGGACCGCAAGCCGTCGCTGGTGCTCTGCCCGGCGTCCGTGCTCCACAACTGGCGGCGCGAGGCGGAGAAGTTCACGCCGCATTTCAAGGTGCTCGTGCTCCAATCCGGTCAGGCGCGGCACAACCTGCGGAAGCAGATCCCCGAGCACGACATCGTGGTGACCAACTACGCCATCCTCCGCCGCGACCTGGAGGAGCTGAACAAGTTCGACTTCCGCGCGCTGATCCTCGACGAGGCCCAGTTCATCAAGAACCCGAACGCGCAGGTGACCCAGGCCGTCAAGGAGGTCGAGTCCGACCAGCGTCTGGCGCTGACCGGCACGCCGCTGGAGAACCGCCTGCTCGACCTTTGGAGCATCGTCGATTTCATCCAGCCCAACTACCTGGGCAGCCAGGCCACCTTCCACGAGAACTACGAGCCCAAGGGCGACGGCCCCGAATGGGAGGGCAACACCGCCCGACGCCGCCTCAGCGCCCGCTTGCGTCCGCTGATGCTCCGTCGTCTCAAGAAGCAGGTCGCCAAGGACCTGCCCGACCGCATCGAGGAGCGCCGCGACTGCGATCTCGACGAGGACCAGCGGAAACTTTACCTCGCCGAGCTCCGCCGCAGCCGCGAGCAGGTCATGAAGACGCTCCAGGAGAAGGGCGTCGCGAAGTCCAAGATGCATGTGCTCGCGGCGCTCACCCGTCTGCGGCAGATCTGCTGCCACCCGAAGCTGGTCGGCAACGACAGCGCGAGCGGCAAGACCGAGACGTTGTTCGAGCTCCTGGAGCCCGTGCTCCAGTCGGGCAACAAGGTGCTGCTCTTCTCCCAGTTCGTGGAGATGCTCCGCCTGCTCGAGGCCGCCTGCAAAGAACGCGGCATCAAGACGCACATCCTCACCGGCGAGACCAAAGGGCGACAAGAGGTCGTCAACGCCTTCCAGGCGGATCCCGACCCCTGCGTCTTCCTGCTCTCGCTCCGCGCCGCCGGCACCGGGCTCAACCTCACGAACGCCAGCTACGTCGTGCTCTACGACCCGTGGTGGAACCCCGCCGTCGAGGCCCAGGCCATCGACCGCTCCCACCGCATCGGCCAGACCCGGACGGTCAACGCCTACCGATTGATCGCCCCGGGCACCGTCGAGGAGAAGATCTGGGAGCTCCAGCAACGGAAATCCCAGACCATCTCGGACGTGCTCGGCGAGGAAGGCTTCGCCAGCAACCTCTCCAAGGACGACCTGGAGTATCTCTTCAGCGAGGATTGACCGGACGCGCCGCCGGGAGATCGGCTCGGCGGTGCCCGGCTTGCCCGTGTCCGCCCCGGGGATTCCCGGTCGACGCGCTCGGCCGGTTGCCGCTATACACCTACCAGCGATGACTGTGCTGTTCCTCAACGGGCCGAACCTGAATCTCTTGGGCACCCGCCAGCCGGAGATCTACGGACGCACCACCCTTTCCGACATCGAGACGATGGTCCGCGAGCGCGCGGAGGTTCTCGGGGTCGTGATCGAGTTCCGCCAGACCAACCACGAAGGCGAACTTGTCACGTGGCTGCAACAATCCCGTGGCAAAGCCGACGCCATCGTGTTGAATGCTGCGGCGTACACGCACACCAGTGTCGCCCTCCGGGACGCGATCACGGCGTCCGAGGTCCCGACCATCGAGATCCACCTCTCGAACATCCACGCACGGGAAGATTTCCGGCACCGTTCGTTCATCGCACCGGTCTGCCGGGGTCAGATCTCGGGGTTCGGAGTCCGGTCCTACCTGTTGGGCCTGGAAGCCGCCGTTAGCATTAACGAACCGCGGTAAACCTCGGATTTTCCGTCGGTTGACACCAATCTGCGGACTGAGTAGGCGCTTGACCGGTCTCGGACCGATTCCTAATGTGCGGCCCGCGTATGACTTGGAGATGAGCAGGACCAACACAGCGGATCTGCTCATTTTTCATTTTCCGACCGCATTTTTTAACTGCCGTGAACCCCTGACGCGGCGTAACCCGGATTCGACGTGGACCTGAAAGAGATCAAATCAATCATCGATCTGATGCGGAAGAACTCCCTCTCGGAGTTCGAGCTGGAGGAGAAGGATTTCAAGATCAAGCTGAAGCGGCCCATCGGCGGCCCCAGCGGTCCGGCTGTGACCCCGGTGGACGACCCCGAGCTGACCGCCTACGCCCCGTTGTCCCGTCAATCGGGCTCTTCCGCGCCCGCGCCGGCCCCTGCCACGAGCACCGCCAAAGACGCCGAGATCAAATCACCGATGATCGGGACGTTTTACCTCACCCCTTCGCCGGACGCCGCTCCGTATGCCGAGGTCGGCACCGAGGTCGGCCCGGACAGCGTCGTCTGCATAATCGAGGCGATGAAGGTCATGAACGAGATCAAGGCCGAGGCGCGCGGCGTGGTCACCGCGGTGCTGGTCGAGAACGGCAAACCGGTCGAGTTCGGCCAACCGCTCTTCAAGATCCGTCCTCTCTGAACCGGTCCACCCGGCGGCTTGGCGAGGTCCGCGCCGGTCCCGCCCACGTCCGGCGTGGACCTCCGGTCCTGCAGTCCCCAATCTTTCCCAATGTTCGAGAAAATCCTGGTCGCCAACCGCGGTGAGATCGCGATGCGCGTCATCCGCGCCTGCCGCGAGCTCAACATCAAGACGGTGGCCGTCTACTCCAAGGCCGACGCCAACTCCATGCACGTCCAGGTCGCCGACGAGGCGATCTGCATCGGCGAAGGACCGAGCACGGACAGCTACCTCCGCATCGACCGGATCATCTCCGCCGCGGAGATCGCCGATGTGGACGCCATCCATCCCGGCTATGGTTTCCTGAGCGAGAACGCACACTTCGCCGACGTCTGCGAGAGCTGCAACATCCGCTTCATCGGTCCCCGGTCCGCCGCGATGAACGCGCTGCACGACAAATCGAGCAGCCGCAACCTCGCCAAGAAAGCCGGGGTGCCGACGCCTCCGGGCTCCGAAGGGCTGGTCGAGACTGAACAAGAGGCCTTGTCGGTCGCCAAGCGCATCGGCTACCCGATCATGATCAAGGCGGTCGCCGGCGGCGGCGGTCGGGGCATGCGGGCCGCCCACAACGACATCTCGCTCGTCAAAGGCTACCACGCCGCGCGTACCGAGGCGGAGAAGGCCTTCGGCAACAGCGGCGTCTACGTCGAGAAGCTCATCGAGAACCCGCACCACATCGAGTTCCAGATCCTTGGGGACTCCAAGGGCAACATCATCCACCTCGGCGAGCGCGACTGCTCCATCCAGCGGCGCAACCAGAAGCTGATCGAGGAGACGCCGTCGCCGCTGTTCGAGCGGAAGGATTTCAAGGACCACCGCAAGAAGATGGGCAAGGCCGCCCTCCGCATCGCCGAGGTCGCCGGCTACACGAACGCCGGTACGGTCGAGTTCATCGCCGACGACGCCGGCAATTTCTATTTCCTCGAGGTCAACAAACGCATCCAGGTCGAGCATCCCATCACCGAGGAGGTGACCGGCGTGGACCTCGTGAAGCAGCAGATCCTCATCGCGTCCGGCGAGAAGCTCTCCATGAGCCAGAGCGATGTGCAGTTCAAGGGACACTCCATCGAGGCGCGCATCAACGCGGAGAACCCGTTCGACGATTTCCGCCCCAGCCCCGGCCGCATCGAGATGTACTACGCCCCCGGCGGCCGCGGCGTCCGCGTGGATTCCCACGCCTATGCCGGCTACACCATCCCGCCCTACTACGATTCGATGATCGGCAAGCTGATCACCTACGGCAAGGACCGCGCGGATGCGATGGACAAGATGAGCCGCGCGCTCGGCGAGTACATGATCACGGGGGTCAAGACCACGATCCCCTTCTCGCAGGCGATCCTCCAGGACCCGGATTTCCGCCGCGGCATCTACACCACGGCCTTCGTCGAGCGGTTGCTGACCGGCGCCCGGCGCGAGCTGATCCAAGAGCAGGCCTGAGCGGACCGGACCTTTCTGCTGCGATCGACGCTGCGGAGTGTTTGAGGCCGTTCCCGGACGGCGCTCCGGCGACCGGGCGCACCTCACCGAACTCGGTGTCTTGCTCCGGAGATGCTCCGCGCTTACGGTCCGCGGCCTTCACTATGGAGAACGTCGTCATCATCGGAACCGGCTGCGCCGGGCTCACCGCCGCCATCTACACGGCCCGCGCCAACCTCGCGCCGCTCGTCCTCACCGGAATCATGCCCGGCGGACTGCTCACGACCACCAGCATCGTCGAGAACTTCCCCGGCTTCCCCGAAGGCGTGGACGGCTATGAACTGATGACGCGGATGCAGGCGCAGGCGGAGAAGTTCGGCGCCAAGGTGAAGTTTGGGACGGTCGAATCGGTGGACCTCTCCGCCAAGCCGATCCGGCTGGTCATCGACGGCGATCCGGTCGAGACCCGCACGTTGATCATCGCCAGCGGCGCCGGGCACAAACACCTCGACGTGCCGGGCGAGCACGAGCTGGAGAAGAAGGGCGTGACCTATTGCGCCACCTGTGACGGGGCCTTGGCCCCCTTCCGCAACCAACCGCTGGTCGTCGTCGGTGGTGGTGATTCCGCCTGCGAGGAGGCGAACTTCCTCACCCGCTTCGGCTCGGTCGTCTACCTCGTGCATCGCCGCGATTCGCTCCGCGCCTCGAAGATCATGGCCGACCGGACCCTCGCCAACCCGAAGATCAAACCGGTCTGGGATTCCGTCGTGACCGAGGTCTTGGATGTCGCCGCCGGCAAGGTCACCGGAGTGAAGCTCAAGAACCTCAAGACCGGCGAGGAATCGCTCCTGCCTTGCGCCGGATTGTTCGTCGCTATCGGCCACGTCCCGAACACGCAGCTTTTCAAGGGCCAGCTCGCGCTCGACGAAGCGGGGTATTTCGTCCTTGGCAAGGGCATGGCGACGACCGTTCCCGGCGTCTTCGTCGCCGGCGATTGCGCCGATTCGGTCTACCGCCAGGCCATCACCGCCGCCGGCATGGGTTGTGCCGCCGCCATCGAGGCCGAGCGCTATCTCGCGGGCTTGGACGCCTGAAACCCGTCGATCCGAGGGCCGTCACCGATACCGATCGGCGGCCTCGGTTCACCGGCTGCCCATAGGCCTTCACCGCATCCGCATGTCATCCATCTCGCCTACCGAGCTTGCAGCGCGTCTGGCATCCTCGTTGCCGCCCCGGCTGCTGGACGTGCGGGAAGCCGATGAGCACGCGTTCTGCGCGCTGCCCGGTTCGGTGCTAGTGCCGCTCAGCGAACTGCAGGAAAGGGCCGGTGATATCGCCGCGTGGAAAGACGACGATATCGTCGTCTATTGTCATCACGGCGTCCGGAGCGCCCACGCGATCGGGTTCCTGCGCGGACTGGGCTTCGCGAAGCTCATGAACCTCAGCGGCGGCATCGACCGCTGGAGCTTCGAGGTCGATCCGCGGACGCCTCGATACTGAGCGAGGTCCGAAAGTCCGAGCGCCAGAAGGCGCCTTCGGCGCCCTATCGGCCGCGGGCCAAGGCACAACCCGGCACAGGTCGAGATCGGTCTTCGCACAGAATGCGCCGATCCACGCGTTTCCTGCGTGGCCTCGTCCATGCGATGACTGCGCCATGCACACCGACAAGCTGACCCTCAAGGCCCAGGAAGCGCTCCAAGCCGCGCAAGCTTTGGCCGAGGCCCGTTCGCACCAACAGCTCGACGGCGAACACCTTGCGCTCGCGCTCGCGCAGCAGCAGGACGGTTTCGCGCCGCAGCTCCTCCAGAAGCTCGGGGTGAAGCTCGACGCGTTCACCGCGGACCTCGAGGCCGAGCTTGGCCGGCGCGTCAAAGTCCAAGGCTCCGCCCAGACTTATCCTTCGCAGGACCTCCAGAACTCTTTGGCCGCCGCCACCGCGGAGGCGAAAAAGCTCAAGGACGACTTCGTATCGACCGAGCACCTGCTGCTCGGCCTGCTCGACAAGGGCGGCGACGCGTCGAAGAGGATCTTCGCCGCGCATGGTCTCAAGCGGGATGCCGTGCTGAAGGTCCTCGTCGACCTTCGCGGCAACCAGCGCATCACCGACCAGAGCCCCGAGGACAAGTTCCAGACCTTGGAGAAGTACGGCAAAGACCTCACCGCTCTCGCCCGCCAAGGCAAGGTCGACCCGGTGATCGGCCGCGATGACGAGATCCGCCGCGTCATGCAGGTGCTCACCCGCCGGACCAAGAACAACCCGGTCCTCATCGGCGAGCCCGGCGTCGGCAAGACCGCCATCGTCGAAGGACTCGCCAAACGTATCGTCGACGGCGACGTGCCTGAATCCCTGAAGGGCAAGCGCGTCATCGCGATGGACCTCGCCGCCATGGTCGCCGGCGCCAAGTTCCGCGGCGAGTTCGAGGACCGGCTCAAGGCGTTCCTCAAGGAGGTCACCGCCAGCGAGGGCCAGATCATCCTATTCATCGACGAGCTCCACACCATCGTCGGTGCCGGCAAGGCCGAAGGGTCCGCGGACGCCGCGAACATGCTCAAACCGCAGCTCGCCCGCGGTGAGCTCCGGTGCGTCGGGGCCACCACGCTCGACGAGTACCGCAAGCATATCGAGAAGGACCCCGCGCTGGAGCGGCGCTTCCAGCCCGTCTTCGTCGCCGAGCCGTCCGTCGAGAACACCATCGCCATCCTGCGCGGCCTGAAGGAGCGCTACGAGACGCACCACGGCGTGCGCATCCAGGACGCCGCGCTGGTCGCCGCCGCCACGCTTTCCCACCGCTACATCGCCGACCGGTTCCTGCCCGACAAGGCGGTGGACCTCGTCGATGAATCGGCCTCGCGCCTGAAGATGGAGCTCGATTCCAAGCCGACCGAGCTCGACCAGCTCGACCGCCAGATCCTCCAGTTCCAGATCGAGCGCACGTCGCTCGCGAAGGAGAAGGACACCGCCAGCAAGGAACGTCTCAAGAAACTCGACACCGAGCTCGCCGACTTGAAGGAGAAGTCCACGGCGCTCACCGGCCGCTGGCAGAACGAGAAGGCCGCCATCAACGCCGTGAGCGTCGTCGGCGCGCAGCTGGAACAGGCCAAGACGGAGCTGGAGCAGGCCCGTCGCAAAGGCGACCTGACCCAGGCCGCCGAGATCCAGTACGGCAAGATCCCCGACCTCGAGAAGAAGCTCGTGAACATCAGCGCGCAGGTCGCCGGACAACCCGCGGCCGACGGCAAGGCGGCCGATCCCGGCCGCTTGCCTTCGTTGCTCCGGCAAGAGGTCACCGAAGAGGACATCGCCAAGGTCGTGGCGGCGTGGACCGGCATCCCGGTGACCAAGATGCTCGAGGGCGAGCGCGCCAAGCTCGTGAAGATGGAGGAGCGACTGAGCGCCCGCGTCATCGGCCAGAAGGAGGCCATCCACGCCGTGGCCAACGCCGTCCGCCGCGCGCGTTCCGGCCTCGGCGACCCCGACCGTCCGATCGGCTCGTTCATCTTCCTCGGCCCGACCGGCGTCGGGAAGACCGAGCTGGCCCGCGCCCTCGCCGAGTTCTTGTTCGACGACGAGCAGGCGATGATCCGCATCGACATGTCCGAGTACATGGAGAAGCACACCGTCGCGCGGCTCGTCGGCGCGCCTCCCGGCTACGTCGGCTACGAGGAAGGCGGCCAACTGAGCGAAGCCGTCCGCCGCCGCCCGTATTCGGTCGTCCTCTTCGACGAGATCGAGAAGGCCCATCCGGATGTCTTCAACGTCCTGCTCCAGGTGCTCGACGACGGCCGCCTCACCGATGGACAAGGCCGGACCGTGGATTTCAAGAACACCATCGTCGTGATGACCTCGAACATCGGCTCGCCAATCATCCAGGAGTACTTCATGGACGGCCGGACGACCGCCGGCGCCAAGCAGGCGATGGAGGACAAGGTCATGGCCGAGCTCAAGCGGCACTTCCGGCCCGAGTTCCTCAACCGCGTCGACGACACCATCATCTTCCACAGCCTCGACGAATCGGAGCTGACCCGGATCGTGGACGTCCAGCTCGCGCGTCTGACGAAGCGTCTGACCGCCCAAGGGATCTCCCTCCAGGTCGACGAACCCGCCAAGAAACTGCTCGCGGAGGAAGGGTACGACCCGCAGTTCGGTGCGCGTCCGCTGAAGCGCGCCATCCAGGACCATCTGCTGAACCCGCTCGCCCAGCGCCTGCTCGCCGGCGACTTCAAGCCCGGCGACGTCGTGAAGGCGACCGCCGGCAAAGACGGCGTGCTGGACTTCACCGCCGGCTGACCCGTCCCGGTGTCGCGGTGCCCCCGCGGCACCGGCAACGGTCGGGCACCTCGTTGGCGACCCCAGGATCCGGGCCTCTTGCGCAACGCACCGGCCGGGACAAGTTCCGTCAGGTCTTCTGCAAGATTGGGGTTTGGCTCGCGGCTAAGCTTGAATACAGAATGTCCCGCTCTCCGGGACCGTTCGGGCGCGAAGTCTCGTCCATCGATGCCGGGAGCTTGGATCAACACGATGAAACCGATGCACGTCCCGTCCGCCTTCGCGATCGCCCTCTGCGGCCTGTGGATCGCTGCCTGTCCCGTGGCGCTCTCCGCCGCTGATTTCGCGAAGGAGATCGAGCCCATCCTCATCAAGCGCTGTTCCGAATGCCACGGGCCGGACAAGCAGAAGGCCGACCTCCGGTTGGACACCCGCGCCGCCGCCCTCAAACCCGCCAAGTCGGGCAAGATCGCCCTTGTCCCCGGGAAAGCCTCCACCAGCGAGATCCTCCTGCGCGTCACCTCCGCCGATCCCGACGAGGTCATGCCGCCCAAGGGCGCGCGCCTGTCCGACGCCGAGGTCGCGTCCCTGCGCAAGTGGATCGACGACGGCGCGACCTGGCCTGAGACCGACGCGCGCAGCCACTGGGCCTTCCAGCCGCCGGTCCATGGGGCGCCGCCGTCCGTGAAAGACGCGCCGTGGGTCCGCAACGACGTCGACCGTTTCATCCTCGCCCGCCTGGAGAAGGAAGGTCTGCATCCGAAGGCCGAGGCCGACCGCCACACGTTGGCCCGCCGTCTCAGCCTCGACATCACCGGGCTTCCGCCCAGCTGGTCCGAGATCGAGGCCTTCGTCGGCGACGCCTCGCCGGACGCCTACGAGAAGCTGGTGGACCGCTTGCTCGCCTCGCCGCACCGCGGCGAGCACATGGCCCGCGGCTGGCTCGACCTCGCGCGCTACGCCGATTCCAACGGCTACCAGGTCGACCTCGCGCGGTCGATCTGGCCTTACCGCGAGTGGGTGATCAACGCCTTCAACCACAACCAGCGCTTCGACCAGTTCACCATCGACCAGCTCGCGGGCGACCTCCTCCCTTCGCCCACGGTCGAGCAGAAGATCGCCACCGGCTTCAACCGCAACACCAAGCTCAACGACGAAGGCGGCGGCGACGCGGAGGAATATCGAGTGAAAGCGGTGAAGGACCGCGTGGCCACCGTGGGCACCGCCTGGCTCGGGCTGACGCTGAACTGCGCCGAGTGCCACACGCACAAGTACGACCCCATCACGCACGACGACTACTACAAGTTCTACGCGTTCTTCAACAACACCACCGACGGCGGCAACTACAGCCCGGCGCCCAACATCGAGGTGCCCAAGCCCGATCTCAGCCAGACCGAGGGCTATGTCCGGCAGCGTCTCGAGCAGACCCGTCGCGATCTCGCCGCCGCTGAATCCAAGCGCGCCGCGGAACAAGCGCGTTGGGAGAAACAGGTCGCCAAGAAGGGCGACGTCTGGCGCGTGCTGGAGCTCAAAGACATCACCTCCACCGGCGGATCCAGCTACACGAACCTCCCGGACGGCTCCGTGCTCGGCACCGGCGTGAACCCGATCTACGACACGATCACCATCAGCGCCGACACCGATCTCACCGGGATCACCGCCGTCCTGCTCGAGGTGCTGCCCGACCCGAGCCTGCCGAAGAACGGACCCGGCCGCTGGGGCGCGAGCGGCAACTTCATCCTCGACGAGTT
>JBBRQL010000056.1:0-19238 GCA_038226425.1 Verrucomicrobiota bacterium | reverse complement strand
GGATGAAGTTGGCGAGGATGTCCTTGCCGCGCGGCGTGTGGACGACCTCGGGATGGAACTGGATGCCGAAGAGCCGGCGCTTGCGGTCCTCGATGGCGGCGAACTCGGAGTTGTCGGTGGTGGCGACGGCGCGGAAACCGGCCGGGATCTTGGTGAGCTTGTCTCCGTGGCTGTTCCAGACTTGGAGCGATTTGGGCAGCTTCTTGAAGAGCGCGCACGAGGCGTCGCGGACCGTGAGCGCGGCCTTGCCGTACTCGCGGTGCTGGCCCTTCTCGACCTTGCCGCCGAGAAAATGGGCGAGCACCTGCACGCCGTAGCAGATCCCGAGCACGGGCACGCCGAGGCCGAAGATCGCCTTGTCCGGCAGCGGCGCGTCCTTGGCGTACACGCTGCTCGGGCCGCCGGAGAGGATGATGCCCTTCGGGTTGAGCTTGGCGATCTCGGCGGCCGGCGTGTCGTAGCGCAGGATGGTCGAGTACACGGACGCCTCGCGCACGCGGCGCGCGATGACCTGGGTGTACTGGCTGCCGAAATCGAGGAGGACGATCTGTTCGTTCATGGCGGGACTTCCAAAGCACAGGTTATCGGGCGGCCGGGCCTGCGCTGGCGAGCGATTTTTCGGCGCTCTGCGCGGGTCCGCGGCCTGTCGATCCGGGCTTCCCGCCGCGCCGTCGGCGACCCACGCTCGGCACCGATGCCGATGCGTTCCATGATACGGTCCGTCCTGTCCTCGGGACGGGCGTGGCCGCTCCTGGTGCTGTTGGCGGTCGCGTTCTTCCAGTGGTGGGCCCGGCCCTCGGCCACGCCGCAGGGCAAGGACACCAACCTCTACATCGAAGGCGCCCGCTCGCTGGCGGAAGGGGCCGGCTACCGGCACGTCATCCATGTCGGAGGACCTCCGTTGCGCCTGTACCCGCCGGGGCAATCAATCTTCCTCGCCTTGCCGTGGAAGCTCGGCGGCGGACAGTTCCCCGAGAACTACCGCGCGATGGCCATGGCCGAATGGGCCGCGGCGATGGCCGCCGTGGTCGCGCTGCTCGCCTACCTGCGCGGGCAAGGACACGGCCCGCTCGCGCTTTCCTTCGCGGCCGCGGTGCTCGGCCTGTCGCCGATGTGGACGAGCTATCTGCACTTCCTCTGGTCGGAAGCCGTGTTCTGCGCGCTGGCTTTCGCGCTCTTCACGCAGCTCCGGAGCGCGGTGGAGACGGCGGAGATGCGCCGGTGGCTCATGGTCGGCCTTCTGCTCGCGGCGATGCTGCTCTGGCGCAAAGCGGCGTTGGCCTTCATCGCCGGGGCAGGCGTCGCGGCGTTGTTGCACGGCGGCGAGCGGCGTTGGAAGGGTTTGTTCCTCGCTGTGGTGCCGGCTGTGGGCATGGCAGCGGTCGTGGCCTTGGCGACGCGCGACCCGGGCGATTGGAGCGGTGGCAGCTATGCCCGAAGCTGGCAGGACCAATGGCAGCGGCTCGGCGGGACGCCGGGTTACCTGGCGATCGTGGGAAGGCATCTGGCCGAGCTCGTCACCGGCGGGTCCTTCGTGGACGCCCTGTTCGCGACCTTCCCGCGGCTCGCGAGCAAGGAGGCGATGCTCGATCCCGTTTGGGCGGGCTGGTTGGGCAACCTCGGCGCCGTGGTCGGCGCCGCGATCGCTTTGCTGTGCGCGTTCGGACTGGCGGACGACCGGACACCCGCGGGCCGAGCGACGGCGTGGATAGCGGCTTTGGTCACGCTCCAAAGCGTGCTGTGGATCTGGGACACCGGCGGCCGGTTCTATCTGCCGTTGGTCGCGCCGATCATGGCATGGTCCGCGCGTGGCGGCCGGCTCTTGGCCGGTCCTGGCCATTGGCGCTGGCTGCGACCGGCGCTGGCGGTGGCCTTGGTCCCGTTGGTGGCCGCGAACGGAGTGTACGCCGCCCGCTTTGCCGGGTATGCCGACCAAAGGTCCGCCGAGGTCCGGGCGTTCGCGCGCAGCGTGGCGCCGGCCGGTCTCCGCGACGGCGATATGGCCGTGGACATCGAGCTGCCGGCGATGCTAGTGCAGCGCGAGACCGGGGTGAAGATCGCGGACATCCCGTTCGCCGACGAACACGCCGGGATATGGGTGCCGATGCGGCCCGGTGCGGCCTCCGTGCCGCGCTGGTATCTTGCCCGGACGAAGCTCTTCGACGGTGCCGGGACTATCACCACGATCCACGGCATCTACCGGATCGAGCAGCGGTCCCCGGACGGCTCGCTCTGCCTGGCCCGGCACGAGGCGAAGCCTTGACCGGCAGAGGTGTCCGCGAAACACGCGAAGGGGACGAATCAAAAGCAGTTGAGGGGCATTGTCCCGGATCGGGTCTGAAAAGCGGGACCATTGCTCCTCGGAGCAACGGTTTGACGAACAACCGGTGCGGTGCGAGGCCCACGTCGGTACCGGCCGCTACGGTGTCCAGATGTGTCCCGTGCCAGAAAGAGGCCGCTCTGCATTCTTTTTCGCGTCCCTTCGCGTGTTTCGCGGACTCCCCCCTTCGGACCCGGCGGAAAACAATTGGGCCGCTCCGCCCCGGTGCCGCATCCTCCGCGCATGTCGCTGATCGAGGTGCAGGGCCTCACCAAATCGTTCCGGACGGCGAAGAAGGAGCCGGGCCTGAAGGGCGCCTTCAAAGGACTCTTCGCGCGCGAGCACACGACCGTCTTCGCGGTGAAGGACGTGTCGTTCCGCGTCGAGGAAGGCGAGTTCGTCGGCTTCCTCGGACCCAACGGCGCGGGCAAGACCACCACGCTGAAGATGCTCAGCGGGCTGCTGCATCCGACCTCCGGCACGGCGAGCGTGCTCGGCTACACGCCATGGGAGCGGCAGGACGGCTACCGGCGGCAGTTCGCGCTGCTGCTCGGCCAGAAGAACCAGCTCTGGTGGGACCTGCCCGCGCGCGAATCGCTGGAGCTGAACGCCCGCATCTACGGACTCGGGACGGCGGAATCCGAGCGCACCATCGCCGAGCTGGCGGAGCTGCTCTCGGTGAAGGACAAGCTCGCCACCGCCGTGCGCGAGCTGTCGCTGGGCGAGCGGATGAAGTGCGAGCTGATCGCCTCGCTGCTGCACCAGCCCAAGGTCCTCTTCCTCGACGAACCCACCATCGGCCTCGACGTCGTCTCGTCGAAGGTCGTCCGCGAGTTCCTCCGCAAGCACAACCGCGACCGGAAGACGACCATCCTGCTCACGAGCCATTACATGGCCGACATCCAGGAGCTGTGCGAACGCGTGGTCATCATCGACAAGGGCACGATCTTCTTCGACGGCCGGCTCGAAGAGGTGCTCGACCGCTTCGCCGACCACAAGCTGGTCACCATCCGCTTCGACCACGCCGACAAGTGCGACACCTGCGACCCGGCGCGCTTCGGCGAGGTGGTCGAGCGCAGCGAGGACGGACTCAAGCTCAAGGTGAAACGCGACCGGGTGATCCCGGTGGTGAAGGCGTTGCTCGACGAGCTGCCGGTGAAGGATTTCAGCGTCGAGGAGGTGCCGATCGAGGACATCATCCGGCAGGTCTTCCAGCGCGACATGCCGGCCGCGCCAGGGCCGGGACTGGTGCCCTGAACTGCGGTCCGGCACGCCGAGATTTGTTGGTGCAAATGTCCGGGGGCTTGGGGAGGTTCCTGCCATGCTCCCCCTGGCCGAACGGCCCCGCCGCGACGGCTTCACGCTCATCGAGCTGCTGGTCGTCATCGCGATCATCGCCATCCTGGCGGGATTGCTGTTGCCGGCGTTGTCGGGCGCGAAAGGGCAGGCCCAGCGGATCAAGTGCCTGAACAACCAGAAGCAGATCGGCCTCACCTGGGTGCTCTACGCCACCGATTCGCGGGATGGCTTGGTGGCGAACGGCGAGCTCCCGTCAGCGGGCGGCAACGGCCAGAAGCTCTGGGTGCTCGGCGGCTACCACAACTTCGTCAACGCCTTCACCAACGTCTCGTATCTGGTGGACGCGCGCTACGCCGCGTTCGCGCCGTACCTCAGGTCCCAGGACACCTACAAATGCCCGTCGGACCGCACGACCTACATCGTCAGCAAGGGGCGTCCGGTCCCTCAGGTCCGCAGCTACTCGATGAACCTGTACCTCGGGCCGAACAGCGAGATGACAGACCGTCTGTCGTCGCGTTACCGGGCGTTCCGCAAGTCCTCGGACATCGCCTCGCCGACGGAGACGTTCCTCACCCAGGACCTCACCCCGCAAAGCCTGTGCACGCCGGCCTTCGTGGTCCTGATGCCGGGCAACGCGAGCGACCAGTTCTTCCATCTGCCGGCCACGCACCACAACTGCGGCGGCGTGGTCTCGTTCGGCGACGGCCACGCGGAGGCGCACCGATGGTCCGATGCGAAGACCTTCCGCAACGCCACGTTGGGCCAGCGCATCGACCACAACCTGCCCGCGCCGAAGAGCCGCGACCTCAAATGGATCCAGGAGCGGACGACGGTGCTGAAGTAGGCGCGACCGCATTGGCGTTCGATCTCCCTAGAGACCGAACGCCTCGTCGGCTAAGGCATCAATTTCTCGCGGGTCGGCTGCGGTCGATACTTTGACCAGTTCGCGCTTCAGGTCTGCCGGGATCGTCGATGCCGCAGGAAGACGCAATTTCCGCAGGACCAAAGCTTGGTATCGGACAGCCCCTCCGCGCATCTGGACCGAGAACGCGCGGATCTGGTCGAACACCGCGCGGCTCCGTAGCAGGGCTTGCAAGACTCTCAGGTCCCAGCCTTCCGATGTGATCCAATAGACGTTGTGGTGGGGATAATATCGGCCGATGTCCAACCCGACCACGCCTCCGGCCTGGATGTCCGGGATGACCAATTTCGCCTTTGGCGCGAGCGACAACGTCACCCGGTCAATCGTGCGGAACCATCCTTCGATGCGCTTCTTGGCGATGTAGCGTTTCGTCAGGATTTCTTTGTGGCGCTCAAAATACGCAGCCAGACCGGGGTAGGCAGCCAGATCGCGCAGACTGCCGTCGTCGGCTGTGTCGTAAGGATTGACCAAGTAATGGCCCGACCAAGCCAAGCCTGTCGGGTCGACGTCTGCTGCCATGAGCAAAGGGAGCTGGCATCCGAGTTCTATGGAGTCGTCCAATCCCTTCCGGACGAATATGTCGTCCGCTCCCGTCGCCACCCCGATCCCGACTTTGGTGGAAGGCGCCGAAGCTTCGAGCAACGGGTGTCGTTCTGCGAGAGCGGCCAACAGGTCGAACCGCGACCGTTCGGTCGTCACCCATGGCGCGCCGTCCGGGTACCACGAACCAAAGTCCGCGACCCCTGTGTGCTCACCTGCCGGGTCGCCGGTGCCGATAGCCGCCAAGGTGGGCTCGTCCAACCGTGTCAGCGTGGCCGCACGCGTCGGTTTCTCCCGGTCCCGATCGATGACGGCGATGCAGGGATACGCCGACACATCCGTGGCGAACGGCTGGGTGTGCTCCAGATTGAGATAGTAACGGACGTGGTAACGTTCCGCGATCAACCTCCTGAGGTTCCGGCCATAGAGGTTCTTCGCAAAGCGGTTCGCGCAGATGAAGGCCAAGCAACCGTTCGGCGAAAGCAACCGGAGCCCGTTCTCGATGAACGCCACGTACAGGTCGGCGCGGTCGGTGCAGGTCGGATACAACTCCCGATAGCGGCGCAGCACCTTCGGGGGCAGGTCTTCGATGCGCACGTACGGAGGGTTTCCCACCACGAAGTCGAAAGTGTCAGGCCAAGAGGTGAGCAGGAAATCGGCGTGCCGCACCCAGTGGTCGGCCAACCAGTGGGCCCTCGCCTGTGGGCATCCCTCGGCGACGAGGAGGCTCGTCGTCTGGTCGCGGGCGAGATCGACGAACCCGCGGTTGAGATCGCAGGCGGTCACAGCGTCGGCCAACACCTCGTCTTCCCAGTCGACCACGCCCTGCTGCGACCGTTCCGAGCCGATCAATCGTCGGACGATCTCCGCCAGGAACGCCCCGTCCCCGCAGCTTGGTTCGAGCAGACGTCGGCACGCCAGTCGCCCGTTCCGCTCCGAATATCCTGCCAAGTCGAGGATGAGCGCCACCACCTCGCGCTTGGTGAAGACCGCTCCGACCGGTTCGTGGGGTTCACAGCCTTCCCAGACGTCCAGCCAAGTGTTCTCGAAGAGTTGGAGTTCCATCGTAAGATGCCCTCAACGGCAACCGAGAAGATGTCCGTGCAAGGATCTCAGGAAACCGTAGAAGCCGAGATCTCGGTCCGCTTCGCTGGCGACAGGACCCGCCCCGCGGGGAGACATCACCAACGCGGTCCGGGTGTACTTTTGTTCCAGCACCAGGCGTTCGCAGAGGATGGCGTACCTTCGCGCGTAAGACGTGCCCTCGAAGACCGGGAACGGCGGGAAAACGCTCTTCTTCAAGGCGACCGGCCGGGTGGATTTCTCAGTGTGCTCCAAGAAGAAGAAATATCCCAGCCAAGGCGCGGCTTTTCCAAGCCGTCCTTCCCGGAAGGCGACCCAGAAGTCGGTCGAATTGCCGATGGCCTCCTCGCTACGGTTGTTGAAGTTCTTGCCGAAGCTTCCGACCTGCGACTTGAGCTCGACTGCCGCGCAAATACGGCCTTCGCGGATCACCACCATGTCCCAGCGTTTCTGGGAGCGGAAATACCCCGGGAGATCGACCCCGGTCGCCGTCTTGATCTCCTCCTTGGAGTATCCTGCCGCTCGTGCCACCTCGACGATGAGGGCCAAGACGCCGTCGAGGTGCTTGCCTCCTGTGACCTCGCCTCGCGTTCCCATGTCCACGGACCTGCGTTTGCGCTGGGAATCCGACTGCCCCAGACGCCCGTTCCAGTAGGAAACGACCGCGGCATGGAGACGCTCGGTTACTTGAGCTTCAGTCCAAGGGAACGTGCCCGGAGGGTTCATGGACGCCTTCATCTCAGGCCAAGCCGCCGGGTGTCAAAGTCGGCTTGCGCGATCGTGCTAGGCGGACGTCTACCGTTCACAGGATGTCCTTCTGCAGCCATGCCTTGGTGCCGGTCTGCACGCGGCGTTTGTTCACCATGTAGGTGTGCTGCTTGCGCTCCTCGGCGATGAAGGCGAGCTCGCGCTGGAGCTTGAGGAAGCTCCCGTGCCGCTCGGTGGCGACCGTGCCCGCGGCCACCGCCGCCTTCACCGCGCAGCCGGGCTCGTTCTCGTGCCGGCAATCGCGGAAGCGGCATCCGGCCGCGATGGCCACGAGGTCGGGGAAGGCCACGTCCAGCCCTTCGCCGGCGACCCACATGTGGAACTCGCGCATCCCCGGCGTGTCGATCACCAAGCCGCCGCCCGGCAAGGGGATTAGCTCGCGCCACGTCGTGGAGTGACGGCCCTTCGAGTCGCTCGCCCGGACTTCGATGGTCGGTTGCGTCGCCTCGCCGTTGAGCCGGTTGATCAGGCTCGATTTGCCGACGCCCGAGGTGCCGATGAAGGCGACGGTCTCGCCCGGCCGGATGAACTCGCGCAGCTGGCCGATGCCTTTCCGCGTCCGCGCGCTGACGGTGATGACCGTGGCGTCGCCCGCCGCGGCCTGCGTCTCCGAGACCCGAGCCGCGAGGTCGTCGCAGAGGTCCGCCTTGTTCAGGATGACGACGGGCCGGGCGCCGCCTTCGTGGACCATCACGAGGAACCGCTCCAGGCGACGCAAGTTGAAGGTGGGGTCCAGCGCCTGGACGATGAACGCGGTGTCGAGATTGGTGGCGAGCACCTGCTCGAGGATCTCGCGGCCGGTCACCTTGCGCGTGAGCGTGGTGCGGCGGGACAGGACCGCGTGGATGATGGCCTTCTTCTCGCCCGGTTGGCGCTCGATGGCCACCCAGTCGCCGACCTTCGGCAACGCGCTGTCGGAACGGCGGCGATGATGGAGCTTCCCGGAGATCACCGCGATGACGTCCCCTTCGGCGCCGACGACGGTGTAGAAGTGCTTGTCCTCGGTGGCGACGCGCGCGGGGACGACGCCCGGCACGCGGACGGCCGCGAAGGCGTCCGCGAAGAAAGGGCTCCAACCGAGGGTGGCGAGGTCGATGGTCATCATCCGTCCGGCAAGCAGGCGTTGGATTCATCCAGTTCCGCGTGCCGGAGTCGATGCCGGAGACGAGCACGGACCTCGTCCCCGCGGTCCGGCCGATCACCGGTGTGGTCATCCGCGCCCGGCTGTGCTCCACAATCCGGGCGTGCTCGCTGAACTCACCGCCCATGTCCGCGCCGGCCAAGCCCTGGCCGATGCCCAGGTCGCCGCAGCCGTCGTCGCGCTCACCGACGGCGCGGTCGGCGCGGAGCCGAAGGCGGACTTCCTCGCCGGGCTCGCGGCCAAGGGCGAGACGCCCGCCGAGATCGCCGCCTTCGCCCGCGAGCTGCGCGATCGCGCCACGCCGGTGCCGCTCGACGCGGTGACGCGCGGCCGCGAGATCCTCGACGTGTGCGGCACGGGCGGCGACCGGTTGGACACCTTCAACATCTCGACCACGGTCGCGCTCGTCTGCGCCGCCGCGGGCGTGACCGTGGCGAAGCACGGCAACCGCGCGATCACCTCGCGGTCCGGCAGCGCCGACGTGCTGGCGGCGCTCGGCATCCCCGTGGAGCAATCGCCGGAGCAGGCCGCCGCGGCGATGCGCGACCACGGTTTCGCGTTCCTGCTGGCGTCGCGGTACCATCCTGCGTTCAAGGCGATCGCGCCGGCCCGCGCCCTCTGCGCCGGGCGCGGGCAGCGGACGCTCTTCAACTTCCTCGGGCCGCTGATGAACCCGGCCCGGCCCACCGCGCAGCTGGTCGGCACGTCGCGGCCGGAGCTGGTCGAGGCGATGGCGCTGACGCTCCGGGCGCTCGGGCTGCGGCGCGCGATGGTCGTCAGCGGCGAGGTGCCCGGGCCGCGGTTCCTCGACGAGCTCTCCACGCTCGGACCGAACACGGTCGCGGAGTTCTATCATGACCGCGGCCACAGCTGCTCGGTCTGGTCGGCCTCGGACCTGCCGCTGCATCCGGTGACCTTGGCCGACCTTGCCGGAGGCGACGCGGCAGAGAACGCGGAGATCATCCGCCGCCTGCTGCGCGGCGAAGACCGGGGGCCGAAGCTCGACGCGGTGCTGTTGAACGCAGGCGCCGCGCTGTTCGTCGCCGGGAGGGCCCGGAGCATCGCCGAGGGCTGGTCCCTCGCCGAGGAGACCGTCGCCTCCGGTAGCGCCGCCCGGAAGGTGGCCGAGCTGGCCGGATGAAGCCGCGCACGGTCAGCGCGCTGTGCCTGCTGGTTTCCGCGCTGTCCGGGACGGCAGGCCTCGGCTTGCAACTGACCTGGACGCGCCGGTTCGCGCTCGGTCTCGGCCATGAGTTCCCAGCCGCGCTGGCGGTGCTGACCGCCTTCTTCGCGGGCTTCGCCGGAGGAGCCTGGCTCTTGGAGCGATGGATCGCGGGCAGCCGGCGTCCGCTGCGCTGGGCCGCGGGATTGGAGCTGGTCATCGGCGGATGGGCGCTGGCGACGGTGCCGTTGTTGCCGATCGTGAACGAAGCCGTGCTCCGGATGACCGGCGCCGAGCCGTCGGCGTCCCGGCAATGGGCCGTGTGCTTCGCGGTGCCGTTGCTTGCTCTCCTACCGGCGACGATGGCGATGGGCGCGACGCTCTCGGCGATGGTCCGTGCGCGTGGATCATCGCCCGGAACGGTCGGCCACGTCGGCGGGCTCTACGCCGCGAACACCGCAGGCGCGGTCACCGGTGTCGTGGCGGCGGTCGTCTGGGCTCAACCGGCACTTGGGTTCCGCGGTGCCACGTGTCTCTTCGCCGGCCTGAACTTTGCGTGCGCAGCGATGCTGGCCGCGATGGCGCGCACGTCGCCGTCGGGATCGTCGCAGCCTCTGCCCCGACGGGGAATGGACGGCACAAGATCCGGCGACGGCACGTCCAGTCCACGGCTTGTCTCGACGTTGGCCATCACCGGCCTTCTCGGGCTCGGGCTCGAAGTGGTCGTCACGCGCCAGCTCGCGTTGGTGCTCGAGGGGACCGTCTTCACCTTCGCCGCCGTGCTGGTGGTGTTCCTGGGCGGCACGGCGCTCGGCGCGACCCTGGGCGGGAACGCGAAGATTCCGATCGGCCGCCTGTTGCTCTGGCTCGGCGTGGCCGTCCTCGCGGCGGGACACGCCCTGACGCATGCGGTCGAGCTGGATGCCTGGCTTCGAGGGACTCTGGGCGACGGGCTGGGAGCGGTGTGCGTCGCGGAGGCGACGGTGGCGGCGTCCATCCTCGGCGCGCCGACGCTGCTGATGGGCGCGACGTTCGCACGGCTGGCACAAAGCGCGGCGGAAAGCGGTTTCGGGACGGGACGGGCGGTGGCGGTGAACACCCTCGGCGGCGCGTTCGCAGCGCCGGTCTTCGCGGTGGTGCTGCTGCCAGCGCTCGGCGCGAAGGCGACGTTCTTGGTGCTCGGCGCCGGATATCTCGCGCTCGCGGTCCGGCGCTTCGATGCATCGACGATCAAGGGGCTCGCGTTCGCGGTCGTCGTCGCGGCGACGCTTCCGGCGGACTTCGGTCTGCTGCCGCCTCCGCCGGGTGCCCGGTTGGTCGAGCGGCGCGACGGCGCGGCGGACACCGTGGCGGTCTGGGGGTTCCCGGACGGCAACCTCACGCTCGCGGCGAACGGTCGCTTCACGATGGGCGGCACCGCGTCCACGAACGCCGCGGCGCGTCACACGTTGCTGCCGTTGCTGCTGCATCCGCATCCGCGCCGTCTCCTGTTCCTCGGACTCGGGACCGGCATCTCCTTCGCCGCGGCCGGCGCGGAACCAGGACTGGTCGCGGACGGCGTCGAGCTGGTGCCGGAGGTCGTCGCGATGCAGCCGCACTTCGCGCCCCACAACGCTCTGGCGTCCGGCCAGCGGATCGTCACAGCGGATGCTCGGCGGTTCGTCCGGACGACGACGGCGAGCTACGACGTCGTGGTCGCGGACCTGTTCCATCCGGCCCGCGACGGCGCGGCCTCGCTCTACACGCGGGAGCAGTTCGCGGCGATGCGGGCCCGGCTGGCGCCGGGCGGGATGGCGGTGCAATGGCTGCCGCTCTACCAGCTCGATGCGGCGAGCTTGCGCCCGATCGTGCGGGCCTTCCTCGATGTCTTCCCGAACGCTCACGCTTGGCTGCTGCGGTTCAACGCGGACACGCCGGTGATCGGGCTCGTCGGCTGGCCGGATGCGCCGGAGTTCGGTCCCGACGACCTCGACCGGCGCGTGCCGGATGGTCCCTTGAGGGCGCGTGCGAAGTCCGCGGGCCTGACGGATGCGTTCCAGGTCCTCGGCGCGTGGCTGGCGGGACCAGAGGCGCTCAGGGCCTTCGCGGGCGACGCGGTGGCGAACACCGACGACCGGCCCGGGGTGCTCTTCTCCGCGCCGCGATCGGCGGCCGCCAAGCGCGGCGATCCGTCCGGGTTGTTGATGGAGCTGGTAGATCGGTTCGCCGGAGAAGGGAGCGAGTTCCCCGCGGCCGGCGCACCGGCGGGATCGGCGGCGTGGCGGTCGCGGTTGGCCTATTTCCGCGCCGCGCGCGATGCGTATCTGCGCGGTCTGGTCGCGGATGGTGCCGGCCGGGCGGACGAGGCGGCGGACCATTTCATGGCGAGCGTGCGCCGGAGCGGGGATTTCTCGGCCGGTTACGCGCAGTTGCTGACGCGGGCGATGACGAAGGCCAAGAGCGATCCCGCCGAGGCGAAACGACGGCTCCGGGCGCTCACCGAGGCGCGTCCGGGCCAAAAGGTCGCGGCGGAACTGCTCCGCCGGTTGGAATGACGCTGGCGGCTGGCACCCGGTCGCGGTCCGGGGGAAGTCCCGGTGAGCGGACGGGACCGGTGGTGGTGCCGCGGCCGCAGGCTGTTTCCCGTGGCCGAGACTGGCGCGACTTCTGCGGGTCAGAAAAGCCGTGCAGACGTGCGAAAATTTGATACCTGTCCCCGTCATGCTTCTCGCCGTGGACACCCGCGACGCCCGACAGGTCGAACGGCGGATCACCCAGGACTACCGGAGCATGTTCCCCGACGACGACGCGTCCTTCGTCTCGCGTGCGTTCGGCTGGGTGGAGCGATATTTCCGGGGAGATGACCCGGAGTATCTGGCGATCGACGCTCGTTACCACGACCTGGAGCACACCTTGCAAGGGGCGCTCGCCTTTTCGGCGCTTCTCCGCGGCCGGGCCGAGGACGAGGCCGCGCCGGTCCTGTCGCGGGAGACCTTCGAGCTGGGCGTCATCGCGATCCTGCTCCATGACACCGGTTATCTGAAACGTCGGGACGACACCGAAGGCACCGGTGCGAAATACACGGCCACGCATGTCAACCGGTCGTGCGAGTTCGCGGAACGGCTGCTGCGGGCGCACGGTCATACCGCGGCCCAGGTCCTCGGCGTGCAGAACATGATCCGCTGCACCGGCATGGGCGCGAACGTCACCGCCATCCCGTTCCGGTCCGAAGAGGAGAGGATCGCCGGCTTCGCCTTGGGGACCGCGGACCTGCTCGGCCAGATGGCGGCGCCCGACTACGTGGAGAAGCTGCCGGTGCTCTTCGAAGAGTTCCTCGAATCCGCGCGCTTCAACGCCGGCAAGGGCGGAGGCGGCATGGTCTTCGCCTCGTCGCGCGACCTGATGGAGAAGACGCCTGCGTTCTGGAGCCGATACGTGCTGCCGAAGATCGAGAAGGATTTCCTCGGGCTGTACCGGTACCTGGCGCGCCCGCTGGCCGACGGACCGAACGTCTACATCGAGGCCATCGAGGCCAATCTCGGCCGGTTGGAGCGGCGCCTCGCGATGGCGGCCTGATCGTGCCGGATCTTCCGAGGTTTTTTGTCTCGGCCCATCTCGGTCCGCAGGCTTACTTCGGGCCGTGCCGCGCGACTACCAGCTCCAGCCGTTCCGATCGGGCGCCCCGTTGCGCATCGATTACGAAGGCGAGCTCAACGGGCAGCAGTTCGCCGCCGTCTCCGCGCCGCCGGGACCTTCGCTCGTGCTCGCCGGCGCCGGCGCGGGCAAGACGCGCACGCTCACCTATCGCGTCGCGTGGCTGATCGAGCACGGCGTCCCGGCCGAGCGGATCCTGCTGCTGACCTTCACCAACAAGTCGGCGCGGGAGATGATGCAGCGGGTGGCCGACCTGCTCGGGGGCGAGCAGGCGCAGCTCTGGGGCGGGACCTTCCACAGTGTCGGCAACCGCGTGCTCCGCCGGCACGCGGAACGCCTCGGGTACCGGCAGGACTTCACCATCGCGGACCGCGAGGACGCCAAGGACCTGCTCGCCGCGTGCATCACCGCCGCGGGCGTGGACGTGAAGGCGACGCGGTTCCCGAAACCCGAGGTGCTCGGCGACCTGTTCTCCATGGCGCTGAACACGGGCCGGCCGCTGGGCGACCTCATCGCGGCGGAGCACGATTCCTTCCTGCCGTTGGCCGACGTGATCGCGGACATCCAGCGCCGCTACGCGGAGCGCAAGCGCGGCGCGGGCATGATGGATTTCGACGACCTGCTCGCGCTCTGGCTGCGGCTGATGCGGGAGAACCCCGACCTCCGCGACTACTATCAACGGCGCTTCCAGCACGTGCTGGTGGACGAATACCAGGACACCAACAAGCTGCAGGCCGAGCTGCTCGACGAGCTGGCCGGCCGGCACCGGAACCTGATGGCCGTGGGCGACGACGCGCAGAGCATCTACTCGTGGCGGGGCGCGGATTTCGCGAACATCCTGTGCTTCCGCGAGCGCTATCCCGGCGCTCAGGTCTTCAAGATCGAGACGAACTACCGGAGCACGCCCGAGATCCTCGCGCTCGCCAACGCGGCCATCGCGCCGAACACGCGCCAGTTCCCCAAGCAGCTGCACGCCGCCCGGCCGTCGGGCGCGAAACCGGTCCTGGTCATCTGCGGCGAGGCGGGCGAGCAGGCGGCTTTCGTGGCCCAGCGCGCGCTGGAGCTGCGCGACGAGGGCCGGCGGCTGGACGACATGTGCGTGCTGTACCGGTCGCACTTCCACGCGATGGAGCTGCAGTTCGAGCTCACGCGGCGCAACATCCCGTTCAGCATCACCAGCGGCATCCGCTTTTTCGAGCAGGCGCACGTCAAGGACGTCGCGGCCTACCTCAAGCTGGTGACCAACCCGGCGGACGAGCTCGCCTTCAAGCGGCTCGCGAGGATGTTGCCGGGCATCGGCGGCAAAGGCGCGGACAAGCTGTGGGCCGCGTTCGCCGCCGAACTCGGTCCGGTCGCGCCGGTCCCCGCGACACCGATCCCTGTGGTTCCCGTCTCGGACAACGACGGCGGGGACATCCCGTCCGCGCCGCCGGGTCCACGCGTGCCCGTCGCACCGTTGCTGGCCGCGGTCGCGGGAAGCGCGCCCAAGAAATCCGCCGCGGCTTGGGCGCAGTTCACCGCCACCGTGTCGCAGTGCGAGGCGGACGACGTCCGCGAAGCGCCGGGACGGATGATCCGGCTCGTCGTCGAGGCCGATTACGAGGACTACCTCAAGGCGACCTACGAGAACCCGCGAGGACGTCTGGAGGACCTGGAGCAGCTCGCGAACTATGCCGAGCAGTTCAGCGGGACCGCAGATTTCCTCTCGCAGCTCGCGCTCCAGACCAACGTCGAGGCCGAGGAGAACCAGCCGCGGGACGCGGACGAGGAGCGCCTGAAGCTTTCGACCGTCCACCAGGCGAAGGGCCTCGAGTTCGGGACGGTCTTCGTGATCATGCTCTGCGAAGGGCTTTTCCCGAGCGGCCGTTCGCTCGATTCCATCGAGGGCGAGGAGGAGGAGCGGCGGCTCTTCTACGTGGCGGTCACCCGCGCGAAGGACGAGCTCTACCTCTGCCATCCGCTGCTGCGGTTCGCACAGGGCGGCGGCAACGCGCTCCAGCAGCCGTCGCGGTTCCTCGGCGAGCTGCCCAAGGAACTGGTCGACGAATGGAACCTCCGGCCGACCTTCAACGCCTACGGCGGACGTCCGTCATCGGTCGCGCCCCAAGGGCTCGGCGATGTCGACGCGGATCCCGACGCTTCCGGCGACGAGCCGTTCTGAGCGAGGTTCCCGTCCGCTCATGCCGGAGCTTGGTCATCTGAAGCGGCCTCGCAGCCGCCAAGCCAAGGTCGTCGCCCCAACCATGCGGCCGACAAGACCATCAGGCTCACATCCACGAACGGCACCCGGAAGCGGACGGATGTCATGAAGAACAACCCGCCCGTGATGAAGCCCACGGCGATCACCAGCAGCAGGAGCTTGCAGAAGGGATGGCGGCGCAACGGTGACGCAACGGCCGCGGCACCGAAGACGAACAACGGGACCATCACCGCCGCGGAGACGGCGACCATCGCGGGCGAGAACGCCTTGGGATTGAGCCAGGGTCTCCAATAGATCAGGACCTTGAGCATCTGCAGGTGCCAGAACTCGCCGGGATGTTCCTGCCGGAACCGACGTGCGTCCCGTCGCCAATCGTCTCCCTTGAGGCCCGAGCTCTTGTGGTAGCCCTTGATCAGCGCCGACAGATGTGTCTGGTATTCGTCTTGGCTGCCCGCCGTCAGCGTCCGGTAGTACTCCTCCGAGTTCGCCATGCAGGCCACGGCCGTGGCGTAACCGGGCGAGAGATTGAACTCTCCGTGGTGCCGCCAGTTGCGATACTGGAAGGGGACCAACAGCGATGAGACGACCACCGTGAGCATCGCCATCCGCGACACCGCCGGACGCCAGCCTTCGGTCCGCCAGACCCGCCATCCGGCCCAGAGCGCGACGAAGGGGAGCAATGCCTGCAACGTCGGCCGGCAGAGGCAGCCGAGCGCGAGGACCACCCCCGCGCCGATCAACCGCCAAGACCTTCGCCGGCCTGTCTCCGCCGCGAAGGTCTGCAACTGGTGCAGAGCAGCCCAGACCAGGAAGATGAACAGCGTCTCCGTCATCACCCAGCCCGCGAACGTTGCCAGGAACGGGTTGAGCGCCATGAAGCCGGTCGCCCAGACCTGACCCGCCGGGCCGGACAATCTCCGCGCGATCAGCCCGACCAGTCCCGCCGTCGCCAGACTCAAGGCGACCTGGACTGCCTGTATCGCGCGGAACATCGCGCGGGAGACCCTCACCGGCGGATCGAGGTGGTGTTTGGCCGACGGGGTCAGCTCGCGGCCCTCCTGGGGGGTCAGCGCCTCGAACGGCACCAAGAACAGGGGGTAAAGCGGAGCACGGACCAGGTCGTAGATCCGCGGATGGTCGTCCCATTTCCCGTCGATGATCGAGCGGGCGTAGGCGAGATATTCGATGCCGTCTTCCAGCTCGATCAACGATCCCTCCGGGTCCGTCCTCAGGCTGAGACCGGTCCGCAACCCGAGTCCGATGACCAAGAGGAACGACAACAGCCATCGTTGTCGCACCGACAGGCGAGCCCGCGGCGCCTGAGGTCCAGCCTTGAGGTCGGTCATGTCTTGATGCTGGAGACCAGCGCGACGCCGTGTAAAGCGTCGAGGCCGAGCGGTCCTGCTTATCGACAAGATGCGAGCGTCATGGTCCCCGCGCGATCCGGTCCCGGAGAGGCTGGAAAACGATGCCGAGCGGGCGTTCCACGCCGCGGCCCCGGGGCCGGCCCGGTCGCTCAGCCTCCTGGCCCCCCCCGGTCGGGGTGAGAGAGTCCCCGAGGCTGCGAGGAGCCGGTATCGGCCAGAGCGGTCGGCGTCCTGCCGCCCCAGCGCGACTTGAGCCGCAGGCACGGGAGCTCCACCAGATGGTACGACGCCAGGCCTGCGGCGAACGCGAAGACCAGGTCGACCGGGAACATGCGCACCCATCCCCAATCCGGGGTCTTCGCCGTCACGAAGAGCTGTTGCCAGATGTAGATGGAATAGGAACGGCGTCCGAGCCAGCGCAGCCATCCCCAGCGGCAGCCCGCGGCGAACGGGCCCGCCGGTGACACGACCAACCGGGCCAAGAGCAGCAGCGCGAGCATCACCTGCACCGTGATGTACGACGCCCGGACCCGAGGCAGGCCCGATCCCCAGGCCGTCCATGCCAGCAACGCGGCGAGGACGGCGGACGGCGGGATCCGCCGTAGCAACGAGCCGCCGAGCCGTCCTTGGTGCCACGCGACCGCGACCAGGCTCCCGCCGATCAGCGCGTCGAGACGGAAGTCCGTGCGCTGGTAGATCGGCGTGGAATCCCAAGCGTGCAGCCCTCCGGCGATCGCCGCGGTGCGCCAAGCGACCACGGCGACGAACAAGATCCGTCCGGCCCGCGTCGCCGATGCGATCGGCAGCATCGCGAACAGCAGCGGCCAGAGCAGATAGTACTGTTGCTCGAGCGAGACGGACCAGAGGTGCTGGAGTTCCCGGCCGTCGCCCGCGAGGTTGCGGAGGAACAGGAGGGTCACGGGGAAATCCCGCCAATACGGCTTGGCCTCGAAGAACCCGCCGAGCTTCAGCAAGGCGGCGACCGCGACGAAGACCACCATCGCCGGCACGATGCGCAGGCTCCGGCGGACCCAGAACGCCCGAAGGTCCACGCCGCCGGTCCGGCCGCGCTCGGCGCAGAGCAACCCGGTGATCAGGAAACCGCTCAGCCCGAAGAAGAGGATCACGCCCGCGGATCCCCAGTGGTCCCAAGGGCCGGGGATGAGCAACGACCAGCGAAGCGTGTGCTCGACCAGCACGAGCAACAGCGCCAGGCCGCGGAATCCGTCGAGCTCCGGGAACTCCGGGAAGCGGCCCGTCGCGATGGAGGATGCGGCTGTTTTTTCGGACGGGACCATCGGTCTGGGCGGACAGCCTGCTCGCCGGTGCGGCGGCTTCAAACCAAATCGCCCGCTCGCTCCGGGCGGCGCGGTCTGCCACGTTCGCCGACCGGATGACGCAACCGTCCCAACTCGCCGCCCTGCTCGCCCGGCCCGGGCCGTTGCTCGCGCTCGCGCCGATGCAAGACGTGACCGACCTCCCGTTCTGGCGCCTGCTCGCGCGCTACGGCGGACCGGACGTGTATTGGACCGAGTACTTCCGGGTCCACGCGACATGGCGTCCCGAGAAGTGGATCCTAGAGAGCCTCACCGGGAACACCACCGGACGGCCGGCGATCGCCCAGCTCATCGGCAACGACATCCCTTCGCTCGTCCGCGCCGCGAAGGAGCTCCAGCACCATCCGGTCTCCGCCATCGACCTGAACCTCGGCTGCCCGGCGCCGGTCGTGTACCGCAAGTGCGCGGGCGGCGGATTGCTGCGCGAGCCGAAGCGGGTCGACGCCATCCTCGGCGCCATGCGCGAGGCCATCGGCGACGGGGGGGTGAAGTTCACGGTGAAGACGCGCATCGGCTTCGACGACCCGCGGGTGTTCGACGAGTTCCTGGCCATCTTCGCGAGGCACTCGCTCGACCTGCTCACCGTCCACGGACGGACGGTGGCGGAGATGTACCGCACGGAGGTCCACTACGACTACATCGCCCGCGCGGCGGCGGCGCTGCCGTTCCCGGTGCTGGCGAACGGGAACGTCCACTCGCCCGCGCGAGCCGCGCAGGTGCTGGACATCACGCGGGCCAAGGGCCTGATGATCGGCCGGGGCTGCATCCGGAACCCCTGGATCTTCGGCCAGATCCGTGCCCATCTCCGCGGCGAGGAGGTCCGGCTCCCGCGAGGCCGCGAGGTGCTGGAGTACGTCGAGGCGCTTTACGCGGCGACCGAACCGACGGCGGCGAAGGAACGGCTGCAGGTGGAGAAGATGAAGAAGTACATGAACTTCCTCGGCACCGGCGTCGGCCGCGACCTGGTTTCGTCGAAGGAGTTCCTGCACCACATCCGCCGCGCGACCGAGCGGACGGAGTTCTTCCGCATCTGCCGCGATTTCCTCGACCACGACGAGCCGATGCCTTTGGCGCCGTTCGCTCCGGACGAGGCGGTCGCGCCCGCGGATGCGGATGCGCGCGGCTGAGCGGCCAGAGCCTCGTCTCTCGCCGGGACCGGGTCCTTCAAGCCTGGAGCTTCGGCCGGGTCCAGCGACGGGCCAATCCGTGGAGCGGTTGCTCGACCGTCCGGTGGAACATCCAGCCGCCCGCGATCACCAGGCCCGCCAGCATCCATGTCCGCGCGACGATCGCCGCAGGGCTTCCGGCCGGCACGAAGAAAGGCACGCCTAGCAGCCTGTCGGACTTAGAAGCCTGCTATTTTTGGTGAAGTGATTGAACCCGCCCGCGGGGCGTGCGTCTGACCTGCATGTCCGCCCGCTTCATCACGATCGACCGCGACACCCCGCTGCTGCTGCCGCCGGATC
>JBBRQL010000055.1:0-19263 GCA_038226425.1 Verrucomicrobiota bacterium | reverse complement strand
GACGGCGACCTCGACCTCTACGTCGCGCACTACATCGATTTCATGCACCTGGTCGATCCGACGACACGCTTCGCCATGGGCCAACGCGACGGACGCTGGATCGTCAGCAAGGTCAACGACGTGCCGACCACCGACCCGCGCTACAAGGACCGCTTCGAGGTGATGCCCGACGGCGAGGTCCGCGAGAATCCGGAGGCCGACGCTTTGTATCGCAACGACGGGAACGGCCGCTTCACCGCGGTCCAAAGCGAGCCCGGGACCTTCTCGGATGCCGCCGGACACCCCATGCCGGCACCGCGGGACTACGGGCTGGCGGTCGTGTTCCGCGATCTCGACGGAGACGGCTTCCCGGACCTGTATGTCTCCAACGATTACGCGTCACCGGACCGCTTATGGCTCAACGACGGGCGCGGACACTTCCGTGCGATGGACCCGTTGAAGCTCCGGCACACGAGCTTCAATTCGATGGGCATCGACGTCGCCGACGTGGACCGGGACGGATTGGACGACATCCTCGTCGTGGACCTGCTCGCACCACAGCACGAGCGGCGCATGCGCCAACTGGCGAAGATCCCGCCCGATCCGCGCGAACGCGATGCGATCTCGGGCCGCCCGCAATACAACCGCAACATGCTCTTCATGGGCCGCCCGGGCGCCGACTTCGCCGAGACCGCGCTCATGGCCGGCATCGCCGCCACTGGCTGGAGCTGGACCCCGGTGTTCCTCGACGTGGACCTCGACGGCTACGAGGACCTGCTGGTGACGAGCGGATTCGAGTTCGACCTGATGGACCAGGACACGCACGACCGGCGGCAGGACCCGCGACGACGCCGGACACGCGAGGAGCTGAAGCGTTGGATGAAGGATTTCCCGGATTGGCGCAGCGAGAGCCTCTCCTTCCGGAACCGCGGCGACGGCACCTTCGATCCGATGTCCGGCAAATGGGGCTTCGACGAGAAGGGGCTCGCGTTCGGCATGGCGCTCGGGGACCTCGACGGCGACGGCGACCTCGACGTCGTGGTGAGCCACATGAACTCGTCGACGAGCCTGTACCGGAACGACACGTCCGCCGGCCGCATCGGCGTGCGTCTGCGCGGCACGGCCCCGAACACCGCCGGCGTCGGCGCGCGCATCCGGCTCACCGGCCCCTCGATCACCCAAGGCCAGGAGATGGTCGCGGGCGGACGTTATCTTTCAGGCGACCAAGCGATGCGCGTCTTCGCCACCGACCTTCCCCGGACCAACGCGTTGGCGATCGAAGTGCGCTGGAGGAACGGCGCCGTGAGCCGGATCACCAACGTCGAACCCGACCACATCTACGAGATCGGCGAGGCCGGGACCGCGGCTCCAGCCCAAGCGGCCCCTCCTCCTGTGCCGACACCGATGTTCCGGGACGTCAGCGATTGGCTGGACCACGCGTCCTTCGGCGAGGCCTTCGACGATGCGAGCCTGCAGCCGCTCCTGCCGCGACGCCTCAGCCGGACCGGGCCCGGCGTCGCTTGGACCGATCTCGACGGCGACGGTTGGGAAGATCTGGTGATCGGCGCGCGCCCCGGCGGACGCCCCACGATCTTCAGCAACCAGCAAGGCAAGTCTTTCAAACCGGCCCGGGCAGATGCCGTTCCGGGAGGCGAACACGGGGTCGTCGGATGGGCCGATGCGGGTGCCGGACGGAAATGGCTCGGGGCCGCGGCCGACGCTCGCCCCGGCCGGATGTCCGCGGGCCAGTTGGCCGTGCATGGCGACGGACAAACCGCGCCGCGATACCTCGACGGCGGTGACGATCCGATCGGCCCGCTCGCGGTCGGTGACATCGACGGCGACGGCGACCTCGATGTCTTCGCCGGCGGCCGATCCCGCCCCGGCCGTTATCCTGAGACCGGTCCGTCCTCGATCTGGACCGACGACGGCGGCACGCTCCGCCGTTCGGCCGACGCGAGCCGGCCGTTCGCCTCGGCAGGCTTCGTCAACGGCGCGACGCTGGTGGACCTCGACGGCGACGGTGATCTCGACCTCGCGCTCGCGGTGGAATGGGGCCCCGTCCGGATCTTCCGCAACGACGGCGGACGCTTCGAGGAGGTGACCGCATCGATGGGCCTGGCGGAAAGGACCGGTTGGTGGACGGGCATCGTGGCCGGCGATTTCGACGGCGACGGCCGCATGGATCTCGCCGTGGGCAACGCCGGCCTCAACACGGGCTACGCCCTGCTCGGGCCCGGGCCGATCCGCATCTACCACGGCGCGTGGACCGTCCCGGACCGCGTGGAGATCCTCGAGGCATGGCGACGCGACGGGACGTGGTTGCCGGTGAAGAACCGCAACGTCCTCGCCGCGGGCCTGCCGGATCTTCCCGCCCGCTTCCCCACCCACGAGGCCTTCGGCAAAGCCACCGTCGCGGAGATCCTCGGGGACAACGCGGCCAAGGCGCGGTACCTGGAGGCGAACGAGTCCGCCTCGGGGATCCTGCTGAACCGCGGGTCCCGGTTCGAGTGGCATCCCCTGCCCCGCGAGGCGCAGCTCGCCCCGGTCTTCTCGGTGAACGTCGGTGATGTCGATGGCGACGGCATCGAGGACATCTTCGTCAGCCAGAACCGTTCGGACTTGCTGCCCGAACTTTCGCGCGACGACGCCGGGCGCGGGCTTTGGCTGCGTGGCAAAGGCGACGGCACCTTCGAGGCTCTGGACGCGGGCATCACCGGCATCGCGGTCCACGGCGAACAACGCGCCGCGGCGATCGCCGACCTCGACCACGACGGCCGCATCGACCTGGTCGTGACCCAGGTCGACGGACCGACACGGCTCTTCCTCAACCAACGCGCCAAACCCGGATTGCGCGTCGTGCTTGAAGGCCCGGCCTCGGATCCGGACGGCATCGGAGCCCAGGTGCGCGTGCAGTTCCAGGACGGACACGAGGGACCGGTCCGCGCGATCCAAGGAGGCTCCGGCTACGGCTCGCAAGATTCAGCCGAGGCCGTGCTCGGCGTGCCGACGACGCCGAAAGCCGTGTGGGTCCGCTGGCCCGGCGGGAAGATCCAGATCGAGCCCGTGGCCTCCGGCCAGAACGAGGTCAAGATCCGGAGCGAGAAGCGCTGAGCCGGCCCCCGTCGCCGCGGACCGCGTCCGCCTGGGCCAGACCGCGCAGCCCGAAGGGATTTTCCGACGAACTCCGAGAGTCCCCGATCAAACGGGCGGTCAGGGACTCGGGTGACTCGTCTCTCAGCAGCCCCCACCAGGTGCCACAAGTGGACGGCCTCGGAGGACGAACCCGCTGACTTGCGGGCATGGTGAGCGAGCGCTGCCGACAGTGTGGGTCGCGCGCCTCGGTCTCGGGCGAACTCGCGTAGCGGCAGGAAGAGCGGCACACGTTGGAGACATTTCAGGGTTCCGGGGGTGTCGCTGCGCTCACCCCCGGCCAATGGCTATCAACCCTCCGGCTTGGGCTCCGTTGCGATGACACCCCGCCTTGCAATGCGTCGCCACCGGTCTCGCCATCGCGGCTCAGGCGGTGAAGTCCGCCGCGAGGCCGACGGGCGCCCATTCCGTGAGCTCGGCCTCGGCGGCGGCGAGGGATTTGCGGGTCTTGTCCACCGCGTAACGGCCCAGCACCAGGCGCAGCGGCGCTTTGCCGTCATGCACCATCTTCACGATCGCCGCGGCGGCGCGGCCAGGATCGCCCGGTTGACGTCCGTCCATGCGGCCGAGCAGTTGCGCGAACTTCCCGCTCGTCGCGTCGTAGTCGGCGATGTGTCCCGCGGCCCGCTCCAACGAGCGCGCGACGAAGCGCGTCCGGAACGGCCCCGGCCGCACGAGCGTCACCCTGATGCCGAGCGGCGCGACCTCGGCACGGACGCCTTCGCTCACGCCTTCGAGCCCGCACTTGGCTCCGCCGTACACGCTGAAGCCCGGGTAGTTCGCGATCGCCGCGGCCGCGCTCAGGTTGATGATGTGGCCCGACCGTTGCGCCCGCATGACCGGCAACACGGCGCGCATCACGTGCAGCGGGCCGGTCAGGTTCACGGCGAAGTTCCGCTCGATCTGCGCGTCGGCGCATTCTTCGAGGGCGCCGATCAGGCCGTATCCGGCGTTGTTCACGGCGACGTCGATCCGGCCCCAGACCTGCGCCGCCTCCGCGACCACGGCGCGGATCCGCGCCGGATCGGCGACATCGAGCGCGAAGACGCGGACCGCGTCTGGAGCCAAGGTCGCGAGATCCGCGATCGACGCGACATCACGCGCAGTGGCGATGAGGCGGTCGCCGCTTGCGACCACGCGTTCTGCGAGCGAACGGCCGAAGCCGCTCGAACAACCGGTGACGAACCAGACCCGAGTTTGATCGCTCATAGGAAAACCTTGGCCCGGACGCCGGGCGGTACACCCGTCGCCTCGATCCACGGCGTGTCAACCGGACATGGACGCGGGTGAGATCGGAGGGGCGGACAGTCGTGGGGAGCATTTGCCGGCCGGAACAGAGAAAGGAGGGAGAATGCGGGTTGTGCCCCTTCATCCGACCGCAGGGTACGGCGAAGCTCCTGCTGAGCCCTTGCGAGTTGACCGGCCGCCCTTTGCTCAGCGGCTCGGCGGGAGCCTCGCCCTACCAGCGCCTTTTGTTCTCCTCGGGTCCAATGTACTCGATCCCCCCTCCCTCTCCGTCCGAGAAATCCATGCGACCTCAGGGTGCCGTCTGGTCTCTGGAAAAGATGAATCTGGAAAACAGGAAAACAGGAACGGAGCCGACGAAGGTCCGGTTCTCCTGCTTTCCAGATTCTCTCTCCGGCCGGTGCTTTCTACAGGACAAGTGCGAGTCTCCATTCTCCGCCGGCTTCGAGGGCCTCCTCAAGGCGGCTCATACGAAAATTTGGATTCTTTGGCGGGCGGTCAGGAGAGTCCCACGCGCTGGGACACGGGTGGCGTGGGGCGGACTGGAAAGTCCGCCCTCCCGGCAGAGCGCGATTCGGCGCTACATCCGCGGCCCCGTCCGACACTTCGGATCGCATCCGGGCCTTGGCCGCGCGTTGACTTCACTCCCCTGCCCGCTATCTCTCCGCCCCGTCGCACGACACGAAAGTCCCATGGCCAAGCTCACCATCCTCCCCGCCAACGTCTCCGCCGAAGTCCCGGACGGCGAGAACCTCATCGAAGCCGGCGAGACGGCGGGCGTGGAGATGGAGGCCGGTTGCTTCAACTGCTCCTGCGGCACCTGCGTCGCCGAGGTCGTCAGCGGCATGGACAACCTCTCCGAGCCCACCGACGAGGAGCTCGATGTGCTCGACCAGTGGAACAAGGACCCGGAGAAGTTCCGGCTCACCTGCTGCAACCAGATCCTCAAGGGCGAAGTCGTCTTGCGGGCGGGACACTGACGGCGCGCCGCGCGGCCACACCGAGAGCGCATCTCTCGCTGCCCCGGGAGCGCCGGTTTCCAACCGGCTCTGGCCGCGGGTCGGCCCTCGTGGCACGACCTCGACGCGAATGCCTTCGGCGGGGTACGTCTGCGGTCCTTGTTTCCCGGGCGGCAAATACCCGAGCTGGTTGGAAAGCGGCGCTCCCTCTGCTCCGTCGCCCCGTTCCGTGGGCAGTTCCAAGATGAGCCACCGCACCGGGCCGCTCCGGCAATCGATGCTGGCCAGATCGAGGGGTGCCGCGGCAACTTCCGTGGCGATCCCCATGGGCACTCTTGTGACAGAATTCGTGCGGCGCGCGTCCCGTGGCGCCGCGATGTGGGCGTTGGTCGCCGGAGTTCCGGCGCTCGGCGCCGCGGCCTTCCCGCTCCGCACCAACGACGTCGTCGCGTTCCTCGGCGGCGCCAACGTCGTCGCCGCCCAGCAATCCGGGCACGTCGAGACGCTGCTCACGATCGCGCATCCCGGCCATCATCTCTCGTTCCGTGGCCTCGCTTGGGAAGGCGACACCGTCTTCGCCCGGCCTCGCGAGCTGAACTATCCGACGCGTCCCGAGCAGCTGCGGAAAGCCGGCGCCACGGTGGTGGTGGTCCAGTTCGGACAGACCGAATCGATGGCCGGCGAAGCGAAAGTAGGCGACTTCGTCCGCGCCTACGGCCAACTGCTCGATTCCTGCGCCGCGATCGCGCCGCGGTTCGTGCTGGTGACGCCGCCGCCGTTCGAGCGTCCGGCCGAAGCCACGCTCCCCGACCTGACCATCCACAACGCCGGGCTCGCCCGCTACGCCGCCGCCATCCGGGAGATCGCCGCGCAACGGGGCGCGACGTGGGTCGACCTCGCCCGCGGCCTCGCAGAAGACAACGACGCCGGCCGGCTGACCCGGGACGGATGGCAGCTCACGACGGCCGGCCACGCGCGGGTCGCCGACGCGTTCGTCCGGCAGCTCGGGCTGGGCGAGACGGCATCGCGCGCCGGCCATGCCGACGCGGCGGGACGATGGAGCGCGCCGGGCTTCGAGCCGGTGCGGGCCGCGGTCGCGGAGAAGAACACGCTGTGGTTCCGCTACACGCGTCCGACCAACTGGGCCTTCCTCGCCGGCGACCGCACCGAGCAGCCGAGCAGCCGCGACCATCGCGACCTGAAGGTCCGCTGGTTCCCGTCCGAGCTGGAGCAGTTCGTGCCGCTCATCGCCGAGGCGGAACACCGCATCGAGAAGCTCGCGCAGATGACGCCGGAGGCCAGCCGTTGAAAAGACAAGTCCACGGATCACACGGATCAAGCGAATGAAATACTGTGGCGCATCGTTCTCGGAAATAGACCGCTCTATACCGGTGAAGCTCGGTCGTCCCGCCTCGGGTCTTCGGGACTCCGGAGCTTTTCCCCATTTCGCGCTCTTTCGCGGCATCCGCGGACTCCTCTGTCTTTGCCTATCGTCGGTCTGCCTCGTCGCGGCGGACGCCCTTCATCCGCCCGCGGCCGAGAAAGCATCCTTCCGCGTGCTCGACGGCTTCGATGTGGACCTCTTCGCGTCGGAGGTCGACGGCGTGGTGAAGCCGATCCAGATCCGCTTCGATCCGGACGGACGCCTCTGGGTCTCCGGCAGCGTCACCTATCCGCAGATCAAGCCCGGCGATCCTGCCCGCGACCAGGTGGTCGTGCTCGAGGACACCGACGGCGATGGCCGCGCGGACAAGACGACGGTCTTCGCTGACGACCTGCTGATGCCCACCGGTCTCGAGCTCGGGGACGGCGGGCTCTACGTGGGCAGCTCGACGGAGCTGCTCCATCTGCGCGACACCGACGGCGACGGCAAGGCCGACGACCGCCGCGTGGTGCTCCGCGGCTTCGGCACCGGCGACACGCATCAGACGGTGAACTCGTTCACCTGGGGCCCGAGCGGCGAACTGCTCATGAGCCAGGGCCTGCATGCCAACTCGCGCGTCGAGACGCCGTGGGGCATCGAGGAGCTCCGGCAAGCCGGTGTCTTCCGCCTGTGGCCGCGACGGCTCCGCCTCGACCCTTTCTGGACCGGCGCGATGGGAGCGCACAACCCGTTCGGCAACGTCTTCGACCGCTGGGGCCAGCCCTTCGTCTTCGCTGGCAACGGCCACGGCGTCTACCATCTTACCCAGGCGATGATCCGCACCGACCACTTCCTCGAACAGCGCTCGATCTGGAACCAGGGGCGGAAATTCGGCGGCGGCGATTTCGTCGAGAACGGCCACTTTCCGGCCGCGAACCAAGGCGAGGCGGTCAGCGGCGGATATCTCCAGAACTCGGTCGAGCGTTTCCGCTTCTCCGATGACGCGTCCGGCTTCAAGGCCGAGCGCCTGCCGCCGTTGATCGAGTCGACGGACACCGCCTTCCGCGTCGTCGACGCGCGGTTCGGACCCGACGGCGCGCTTTATCTTTGCGACTGGTACAACCCCGTCATCGGTCACTATCAGACGAGCTTCCGCCATCCGGACCGCGACAAGTCGCACGGCCGCATCTGGCGCGTCACGGCCAAGGGCCGTCCTCTCGTGCCCCGGAAAAAACTGACGCCGCTGCCGACGACCGACCTCGTCGCGCTGCTCGCTTCGCCGGAGCGATGGTACCGGCAGATGGCCAGGCGCGTCCTCGCCGATCGGCCCGCCGCCGAGGTCACGACCGCGCTCGCGACGTGGACCGCGTCCCCTGCGGCGACGGACGAGCACGCTCTCTTCGAGGCGCTCGGCGTCTACGCGTCGCACGAGGTCGTCGAGCCGGGGTTGTTATCGCGGCTGGCATCCGCCAAGGCGCCGGAAGCACGCGCCTACGCGGCCCACGTCGCCGGGATCTGGGCGGACCGCCTGCCACAGCCGTTGACACTGCTCGCCCGTCTTGCCGCCGATCCATCTCCGCGCGTCCGGCTCGAAGCCATCGTCGCGTGCAGCTATGTCGCCGACGCCCGCGCGGTCGAGACCGCCGCCATCGCGGCCGACCAGCCTTGGGACCCGGTGATCGACTATGCCTTTACCCAGTGCGTGCATGCGCTCCGGCCGCGCTGGCAGGAGGCCCTGGCCCGCGGCGACCTGAAGTTCGGTGGCCAGCCGGCCCGGCTCGCGGCGTTCAACCGCGTCGACCGCAGCGCCGGCACCGTCTCGCTCGCGGCGAGCCGTCTGCGGCGCATCGGGGAAGTCGCCCTCGACGAGACCACGCAACGAGGTCTGCTCCAGGTCGTCGCCGAAGCGGGCGGACCGAAGGAACTCGGCGTGCTGCTCTCGCCGCGTGCACACACGACAGGGACGAACTACGACACCGCATCCCACGTCCGCAGCCTCGATGCGCTGCTTGTGGCCGCGCGCGAACGCGATGTCCGTCCGGAAGGCGATCTGGCGGCGCTGCTCAAACCGTTGCTCGCCCAGGAGCGGCCGGCGTTGAGGGATGCCGCGGTCCGGCTGGCCGGCGCATGGCGGATCGCCGCTTTGCGCGACCGAGTCGCGGCCGATGCCGTCGATGCGACCGCCTCCCGGGGGCTCCGCCAAGCGGCGATCGACGCGTTGGGCATATATGGCGGCGAAGCGGACCGCGATATCCTCCGCGGCTTGTCCACGACGGCTCCGGATGCCGGCATCCGTCGCACGGCTTTCCTCCGTTTGACACCGTTGGATCCGCCGGCCGCCGCTCGCGCAGCCGTTGTCTGGCTCACCGAAGCCCAGGACCCGGCCGCGACGACCGAGGTCTTCAAGGCATTCCTCCTCCGGCGCGACGGTGCCCCGGCGCTTGCCGCCGCCTTGGCCGGCAAGACGATCCCGAAGACCGCCGCCGAGACCGGGCTCGCGGTTCTCGGGGCCTCCGGCCGCCGCGATGCCGCTCTGGCCGCGGCGCTGGAAGCATCCGCAGGTGTCCCGAGGGCGACCGGGCCGGCCCGGTTCGGTGATCTTGCATCACTGGCGGCCGAGGTCCGGTCCCGCGGCGACATCGCTAGCGGCCGCGAGATCTTCATGAGGCCAGGGCTCGCATGCTCTGCTTGCCACAGCGTGGACGGCACGCCAGGAAAGGTCGGGCCCGACCTCAGCCCGCTCGGCACGGCGCAGACGGTGGAGTTCGTCATCGGCGCGATCCTCGAACCGCAGAAGGAAGTGAAAGAAGGTTTCATGGCCCACGAGGTCGTGGCCACCGACGGCACGACCTACCAAGGCTACCTGCGGGGCGAGACGGCCGAGGAGCTCACCTTGCTGGACCATCTCTCCGGCAAGACCGTCCACTTGCGGTCCCCGCAGATCGCGGAACGTCGCCAACTCGGTTCCCTCATGCCCGACGGCATCGCCGACCCGCTCAGCCGGGCGGAATTCTGCGACTTGGTGAGATTCTTGTCCCAGCTCGGGAAGAAGTGACCGGCCGCGGCGGCGATCGACCGTCCATGGTCGGACCTTCCGCGACTCGACATCGCGCTATCGGAACGCGCGTGGACCTGCGCCGTCCCGTCCCGAGGGCAGGCGTTCCAGTGCGAGTTCCTGTCCTCTGTGCCCGACAACCGATGCCGGATCCACAGGAGGGCATCACAAAGGGAACCCGACCATCGGTCCACTGGTCTGTACGCCAACGGCTTGGATAGGACCACAGCTACCAGCACCTGGCCTCGGCACCGACCGTCGCCGGCAGGCAACTGCTTGCTGTCGGACACGACAGCCCGGCCGGAGACGGGTGTCATATTTTTCTTACGATAGTTCTTAGGGCCTAATATACCTTAAGAAATGTGGTGTGTTGTTTTATTTTATTTGCGATTGACCCTATATATCATTTTAAGGGAGACAGTGGGACCACCCGCCGGGGACGCCCGTTCATCCGGCTGACGACCAGCCCCTAGCCCTGTCATGATCCCCACCCTCCCCTTCTCGCGTTTTCGCCGCATCGTCGCGATGGCCTCCGTCACGGCCATGACCGCCTTCGCGGACACCGGTCATCCGGCCGTCACGGCCTACGCGGGGACGTCCGGGACGTCGAACTCAGCCGCGAAAGCCGCGCCTCCGAAGTACCCGTACGAGAGCATCGCAGCGCTCCGGAAGAAGGCGGTGCCGGGACATCCGTTGGACGAAGCGCTCGGCGGTCGGACCCGGAACGGCACCGAGATCACACCACGGACGCCCGAGTGCTTTCCCGCCGAATCCCGCGACCTGTTCTGGCGGATGGACATGGTGCCATCGGGCCAGGACGGGCAGCTGCGGCCCTTGGATTTCGACACCGACGGCGACGGCAAGATCGATGGCAAGGAGCGCGACGCCATCCGCGGCCGGAACACGTGGCTGCTCTGGGGCGCCGGCAACGAGAGCTTCTGGAACTGGCTGGCGCAGGACGGCTACGGCATCACCGATTTCTTGGTGACGCTCGACTCACGACGGCGCGGCGACCGGTTCGTGCGGGCCGGGCTGATCAACCAGCCCGGCTACCGGTCGAACACGGACCCGTCGAAACGCATCCTCGGGCTCTATCTCGACCTGCCGGTGGCGCCCGACCACGCCAATTCCGACCTTCCCGAAGGCTACCGGAGCAAGGGCGCCGTCCTCGACAACCCGCCGTGGGATCCCGATGCGAAGCGTCCTGTCATCCCGGGCGATCATGCGGGCAAGCAGCTGTTCGAGCCCGGCGACAAGGCCCTTTTCGAGGACACGAAGACCAAGCTCGACGCAGCGGGCGACGGTCTGGACTACACGATCTACGGGTATCCGAGCGGGATCTTCGGTCTCCGGTTGTTCTTCAACCCCGATTTCTTCGGCCCGGGCAAAGGCCCGGCGACGGCACGAGCGTATTGGACCAACCAGGTGCTCGGGACACACGACCGCTACTACACGGACCCGAAGATCACGGTGGACCCTAAGCTGGTCCGTCCGTTCCGGGTCAGCGTCTCGTGCGGCTTCTGCCATATCGGGCCGCATCCGCTGAACCCGCCGGCCGACCGCGAGGCGCCGGACTGGGCAAACCTGTCTTCCAATATCGGCGCCCAATATTGGAAACCGCAGCCCGCGTTCGGGAACCTCCAGACGCCGAACAGCTTCCTGTTCCACTTCTTGGCCAGCCAACAGCCCGGCACGGTGGACACCTCGCTGGTCAGCACCGACCACATCAACAACGCGAACACGATGAACGCCGTGTTCAACATCAACGCGCGCCTCGCCCGCGCCGAGGTGAACCCGACCGAGCGCCAGAGCTCGGCGAACGTGCTCGCCCCTAGTATCGAGGATCCCGGACTGCCGGTCCTGCACAACGGCCAGGACTGGCGGCACACACCGCGGGTGCTGCTCGACGGCTCGGATTCGATCGGCGCTTTCGGCGCCCTCGCCCGCGTCTACCTGAACATCGGCACCTTCTACGAGCAGTGGAACCTCTGCCACAACCCGGTCATCGGGTTCCGCCCGCAGATCCCGTTCAGCCTCGAGGTCTGCCAGAAGAACTCCGTGTACTGGATGGTCAACGACCGGTACCGGGTGCCGTATCTCGCCGCCTATTTCACGTTCCTCAACAAAGGCGGCGGAGTCCCTAAGACCGCCTCCGCAGCGGTCCCCTTGCCTCCCGCTGCCGGCCCGCACGCGAGCACGCAGCCGATGAAGCTGGCCGAGGCCAAGGAGCATGACGGTGCGACCCCGAGCAAGGCCGCCGCGGCGCTGCTCGCCCTCGATTCGCCCGAACAGCGGAAGCACGGGCGCAAGGTGTGGCTCGACCACTGCGCGGTCTGTCATTCGAGCAAGCAACCCGCGGGTTTCGGTCTGGGTTTCGAGCACAAGCCGGGAAGCGCGTCGTGGGCCGACCAATCTGCGCCCACCAACGCACGGTATGTCCTACCGATGGAAGCGACGCACTGGGACGCCTACAAGACGAGCCCCGCCTACAAGGACTACAAGGAACGTCTTCGGGACCTCGTCCGTTCTGCCCAGGACCTCGGTGGCGATCCTTTGACCGACCATCACCCCTTTTGGGACGACAACTATCTTTCCACGGACATCCGCGTCCCGATCACGCTGGTCGGCACCTCCACGGCCCGCGCGGTCGCGAGCAACGGCATCGAAGGCCACGTCTGGGACAACTTCAGCTCCACCACCTACAAGGAACTGCCCACCGTCGGAGCGGTCTCCTACTTCAACCCGGTGAGCGGAGGGACCGACACCTTCATCGCGCCCGGCGGCGGCCGCGGATATTTCCGGCCGTCGAGCCATGTCTCCCTGTGGGCCACGGCGCCGTATCTGCACAACAACTCGATGGGCCTGTACCTCGACGACCCGTCGGTCAAGGGCCGGCTCGTCCAGTTCACCGACGCGATGCGGCGCATGCTCTGGAAGGACAAACGCGCGAGCCGGTCGCTTGAGTTGTCGGCCCAAGAGCTCGATTGGTTGAACCGCCTCCAGTCCGGCGGCGATTCCGGGCCGCGGATCGATCCGGCGATGGTGGTGAAACGTCCGGGCGACCTGCGCGGCGGCATCTCCCCGTCGGCGGCCCGCGATCCCGGCTTCATCTATCGCGTGCCGCAGGACACCAGCGTCGCGTTCGCGCCGGCATTCGTACGGCCACTGGTCGAGGGGATCGCCGGCCCGGTCGTCACGGCGGTCGTCTCGCTCTGGCTCTGGGTCTTCTTGGTCGCGCTGTTGGCGACCCTCGCCTGGAAGCATCGTCCCCGCTACCTCGGGGTCGCGTTGTTGCTGCTGTCGGTGTTCGTGGCGGCCGGCATCGCGTTGACCGGCCTGGGCGGCGGCGGCAGCACCGCCGGCGTCCTGCTGATGGGCGCTGCCGGGCTGCTCGAACTCAGTTCCGGCCAGTGGTGGATCATCGCGGTCGCCTTGGCTTTCTAGGGGGTTATCTTCATCCAGGCCCGGCCGGATTGCGACAAGACCGCCCGGACCTTGCTCTGGCTCCTGCTGGCCGCGGTCGCGTACGTCGTCTGCCGCTGGGCGGGCCTGTGGGCCGGCCTCGTCGTCGCGGTCGTCGCCCTGCTGATCGGTTGGAAGGCGCGCCCGACGCTGCCAGGCTTCTCCCGGGCGTTCTTCGCGACGCTCGCGGTGGTCGTCGCGCTGATCGGTTACGCGGCGAACAGCTTCATCAACGGCCGCAAGCTGGTGACCATCCCGGTCGCCAACGTCGCGATCGGACCGTTCCCGGTCCAGGTCGGGCCGATCCCCCGGGGCACTCCGGTCAGCCTCATCATGAGCATGGATCCGGAATCGCCGAAGGTGCCCAAAGCGGTGCTGTCGCTCGTGCTCGCGATGGCGGAGATCAAGAAGCAGGGCCTCACCGGGGACGAAGCTTACCAGCTGTTCATCCGGCGCGCCGGCCAACCGCTGTTGGACGCGAGCAAGTGCCCCGACTTCGTGATGGACCGCGGACACCTGTTCGGAGAGTCGCTCAGCGACACCGAGAAACAGGACCTGATCGCGTTCTTGAAGACCCTCTGACCTCCCGGTCCCTCGCCCCGACCCGCCATGAATGCGCAGGAAAGAAACCACGCAGCCACGTCCGAAGCTCCGGCCTGCTCGCCCAAGACGTCGCCGTTCGATTACATCATCGTCGGCTCCGGGGCCGGTGGCGGCCCCCTCGCCTGCCGCCTCGCCGAAGGCGGCAAGAAAGTGCTGCTGGTCGAGGCCGGCCAGGATCCCAAGGAAGCGCTTACAGAAGCGGCGAAGCGGTCCGGACAACGCCCGGAAGACGCGACCGCCTTGCTGGAAGCGCCGTTGTTCCACGGCGCATCGACCGAGGACCCAGCGCTGAGCTGGCAATACTCGGTCCGCCATTACGAGGACGACGCGCGGCAGCGGGAGGACCACAAGTACGATGCCGGGCGGGATCCGTCGTCAGCGTCCTTGGACCCGGCGAAGCCCGGCTCACCGCCTGCCGGGAGCAGCGGAAAGGGAGGTATCTTCTATCCGCGGAGTTCCGGCGTCGGCGGATGCACGGGCCACCACGCGATGATCGTGATCCGGCCCAACGACCGCGATTGGCAACACATCGCCGATCTCACGGGCGACGAATCCTGGAGCCCGGACAACATGGGCCCGTACTTCGCGAAGTTCGAGCAGTGCCTCTACATCGACGAGTACCGCGGGTTCTTGTCCGCCGTGCTCGGATGGTTCTACACGGTCTTCCTGGCCGTCATGCGCTTCATCAACCCGAAGTCGGTGCTCGATGAAGGCGGGCACGGACGCAAGGGCTGGCAGCCGACCAGTTTCATCCCGCCCAGATTGATCGCGAGGATCGTGGCGACGGACGCGGAGTTCACGAAGGTGTTGATCCGATCGGCGTTCAAGGTGATCGAGGACAGCTCGACCCTGACCGCGGTGCTCAAGCGCCTGCTGGTCACCCTTGGTTTCGTCCGGGCCTTCGATCCGAACGACAACGGGACGCGGGCCGCGAACCCGGACGGCGGCGTGTTCCTGATCCCGACCGGCATCGGAGGCCAGACCGTCCGCGACGAGGACGGCCACTCGATGAAAGGCCGGCGGGCCGGCGTCCGCGAATTCATCCTCAAGACCCAGAAGGCGCACCCGGACCGTCTGGTCATCGCGACGGGCGTCCATGTCACCGAGGTGTTGTTCGACAAGGCGGCCGGGATCGGCGGGACCCCGCGCGCCATCGGCGTCAGAGGCATCCGCGGCGATGATCTCTACCGGGCGAGCCCGAAGCACGGCCAAGCGCAGCCGCAAGGCGAGGTCCAGTTCTTCGTGCGGCACGCCGAAGAGGGTGGCTCGGCAGCGGGGACGCGGACCTTCCGGGCCAAGGGCGAGGTCGTCCTTTGCGGTGGATCCTTCAACACGCCGCAGCTGCTGATGCTCAGCGGCATCGGACCCGGAGCAGAACTCGTCAAACACGGCATCCCGCAACGCGTCGAGCTTCCGGGCGTCGGCCGGAACCTGCAGGACCGGTACGAGGTCGGCGTGGTCAGCGAACTCCGGGACGATCTGCGGTCGCTCGACACCATCGCCTTCGATCCGAACGATCCGAAGGACAAGCTGCTGGCGGAATGGAAAGCGAAGCGTGAAGGCCTGTACGCCACCAACGGCGGCACCATCGCCGTGCTCCAGCGATCCGCCGCGGCCGACGGGCCGGAACCGGACCTGCTCACGTTCGGGGCCCCGGCGGCGTTCCGCGGATATTATTGGCGCTGGTCCAAGGAGCTGTTGCGCCCGGTCAAGGGCGCGCCGTGCGACCAGCGCAACCTCTGGACCTGGGTGATCCTCAAGGCCTACACGAGGAACGACGGCGGCACCGTGCGCCTCCGGAGCGCGGACCCGCTCGACACACCGGACATCTGCTTCAACTCGTTCGACCAGACCGAGAAACATGGCGGCGGTCCCGGTTGGGCGGACGATGTCGACGCCATGGTCGAGGCGATCGGGTCGATGCGCGAGATCACCCAGGCCGCCGGCACAGCGTTCGCCCGGGAGATCCAGCCGGCCGGCTACCTTGAGGCCGCGAACACGGACCGCGCGGCCAAGGGGCTTCCTCCATGGTCGCTGCGCGACTGGATCATCAACGAGGCATGGGGCCACCACGCGTGCGGGACGTGCCGCATCGGCAGCGATTGCTGGCAGAAGGACGCCGCCGACCTGTCTGACAAGAACGCCGTCTTGGACAGCCATTTCCGGGTCCACGGCGTCGAAGGGCTCCGGGTCGTCGACGCCTCGGTGTTCCCCAAGATCCCCGGCTATTTCATCCTCGCGCCCCTCTTCATGGTCAGCGAGAAGGCGGCCGACACCTTCCTGCATGAACGGTGCGACGCGGTCTATCCGGACGAGATCCGCGACATCGAGACGGCCGCCATCGCCAAGCGGCGCGCGGCGGCCGCAGTGGACCGGGACAACGTCTTCGTTCCGCCCGAACGGCGGCCGATCCTCGCCGCCGCCGGATGCGATGCCAGCGGTAGCGTCTCGGAGACGCCGATGCGGAACGTGGTCGGACTGGCGCTCTCCGGTGGCGGCATCCGCAGCGCGACGTTCTCGCTGGGCGTGGTGCAGGAGCTCGCGGCGAAAGGGTTGCTCCGCCACGTCGACTTCCTCTCGACCGTCTCCGGCGGAGCGTTCACGGGAAGTTTCTTGGGCCGGCTCTTCACCCGTAAGGCGGTGACCAGCTCGAGCGATCCCTGCGGCAGAGCGCAGGACATTCTCGCCGACAACCGGAGCGCCCCGTTGCGCTGGCTCCGGTCCCAGTCGGATTACCTGGTCGCGAGCGGGACCAACGACTGGCTCATCGCCGTCGGCATCTTTTTCCGGAACCTGTTCGCGGTCCACATCGTCGTGGGCGCCCTGGTCTTCACGGTGTTCGCGGTTCTGGCAGGAGCCGGCCGGTCGGAGTTGTACCCGAAGGTCCTCGCTCATCCCCCGGGACAGCGTAACTATTCATCTTTGCTTTCGTCGTCGGGAGAGCCGACGACCGTAGCTGCCGACACAAGTCGGTTGCAGCAGTCCTGTTGTGGCGGACCTACGTCCGTAGCTACGGCGCGGATGACGCCCCATCCACTGCCTTCAGATACGTCCGATACGTATGATTCCGGACCTTCGATGTGGGGTCCGGTCACGCCGTCCGTCTGGTGGTGGGTCCCGTTGGCTATTCTGGCATTGGTCGTCGTGCCGATGAAGCTCGGCTACTGGCTTGCTCCCAAGACGTCCTCGTACCGTGCGCATCCGCCATATCCGTTCGCGGCCTGGGTCGTCCTGATCGCGGGCGCCTCGGTCGCGCTCGGGTTGTCCGGCAGCGGCCTCTGGGCGGGCGGAGCGCTCGGCATCCTCGGGCTCGCCTGGTTGTGGCAGGAATCCGCGCGGAGCTATTTGCCGGAGACGACGACCCGACAACTCCAAAAGGAAGGCGCGGCCGCTCGTAACCGCCTGAGCCGCGGTCTGGGCGAGGCGCTGCTTCTCTTCGCCGGGACCTTGGTCTGGGTCGTGCTCGATTCGTTGGCGGGAACCGTCGCAGGGAAACGCCATCTCGGTGAGGTGGCCGGGGTGTTCCTCGCCTTGGCGCCCGGGCTTCAGCTGCTGCGTACCTGGGGCGACCGTGTGCTGCCGAAGGGCGACGGGCCGAACGTGGCCACGAAGCTCAAGGTAACCGCGGTGCTGCTCGCCTTGCTGCTGTTGTTCGTGGTGGATGTCGCCGCGCACAAGCTGTTCCTCGCCACCGCGTCGGTCACGGCGTGGACCGTGGTCGTGGTCGCGCTGGTCTTCTCGGTCGTGCTCGGACGGGCGTTCGACTTCCTCAACCTCACGTCTCTCCACGCCGCCTACTCGGCCCGGATCGTCCGCACCTTCTTGGGCGCGACCAACACCGACCGCACAAGCGGCAAGGATGCTGTCGCGGCCGACGTGTCGATCGCCCAGCCCGGGGACGACATCGCGCACCATCTCTACCGGCCGGAGGACCACGGCGGTCCGTTGCATCTGATCTCGGTCTGCATCAACGAGACGGTGGACCACGCGTCGCAGCGGCACGACGCGACCCGCAAGGGCACGATCATGACCGTGGGATCGTTCGGCGCGAGCGTCGGCCGGCGGTACTTCGCCACATGGTCTCGGCGGGTCGAGGTCCCGGGGTGGCTCCGGTTCCGCCGATGGCTTGAGGGCATCGATCTCGACCAGGACACTCCGCCCACGCTCGACGCGTTGCGGGTCGACGCGGACCCCGGCTCGTTCCATCCGCTGGCGCGTCGCGACGGATATCCGGCCGTCGTCCAAGGGCTCTCGCTCGGCGATTGGGTGGGGACCTCTGGCGCGGCGTTCTCGACCGGCCGGGGCCGGTCCAGCAACTCGTTGGAGGCCCTGTTCATGGGCATCGTCAACCTCCGGCTCGGATTCTGGTGGGATTCCGGGGTCCGCGCCACCGAGCGGCCCGGACGTTTTCCGGCCAACGTGTGGAGGCGCCTGAAGGAGCTCCCAAGCTCGGTCTTCCGCACCCAGTTCCTCTTGCTGTCGGAATGGACCGCCCGGTTCGGCGGCCCTTCGTGCGAGCTCTGGAACCTCTCGGACGGCGGCCATCTGGACAACAGCTCGTTGTACGAGCTCGTGCGGCGGCGGGTCCCGTTCATCATCGCCACCGACGCCACGCGCGACGTCGGGTACGCGTTCGACGACCTCGGGACCTGGGTCGAGACCGTCCGCGTCGATTTCGGCGCGGAAGTGGTGTGGGTCGACCCGTCGAAGTTCACCCGGAGCGACGTGGTCGAAGCCGTGCCGCCGGCGATCGTTCGCCGCTGGATCGCGCTGGATGATGACCATCTCACCAGCGGGCCGATCGGCAGCCTCGGCGACATCAAGGGCAACCCGTCCCGCGGCGGACCCGGCACCAAGCACGCAGCGATCGCGCGGATCATCTACCAAGACCGGCGCACGCCGGATTCGTGGCTGCTCATGATCAAGGCCAGCCTCACCGGGGATGAACCGCTCGACGTCGCGCGGTTCGCGAAGCTCAACCCCGATTTTCCCCAGGATTCCACCGCGGACCAGTTCTACGACGAGAACCGCTGGGAGAGCTATCGCCGGCTCGGACAGAAGGCCGCCGCCGCCGTGATCCGCTGACCTATCGGCACACACCCTACCCGCTCATGAACCTTCGCATCCCACGCCTCGGAGTCGTCCTGCTCGCCTTCGCCACGCTCACGTCGCCGGCCTTCGCCTCGGACCACGCCGACCCGATGAGCACGGTCAACCCGTTCAAGCTCCAGGATGATCCGGTCGCCAACATCACCGACCTCCACGCGTTCCTGGTCGATGCGGACCGTTCACCGGTCCTCGACCCCGCGCGGATCGGTGAGGCCGACCAGTTGATCGTGAGCCTCTGCGTCCGACGCCGGTTGCTGCCGTCGCAGATCGCGGGCATCGGCAAGGATGTCCCGAAGTACTCGTTCCGCGTGCACCTCGACCTCGACCCCGAAGTG
>JBBRQL010000054.1:0-19393 GCA_038226425.1 Verrucomicrobiota bacterium | reverse complement strand
TCACGTCCTTCAGCTCGAAGTCGATATAGCCCTTCTCGGCGTAGAACTCCTGCAGCTTCTCCTTGTCCTCCTCGAACTGCTCGTCCTTGAGCTTACCGCTGCCGGTGAGCCATGAGAACATCCAGTGGCGCCGGGTCTTGATGGTCTTGCGCAGCTTGGATTGCTTGAAGGCGGTCGCGTTCTCGAAGACGACGTCGGTGATCCGGACCTTCGGGGCCTCGGTGATCTCGAAGGTGACGGTGCCCTTGCCGAGGTTCTCGTTGATGCTCGGCTTGTACTCGACCTTGGTCTTCTGCAGGCCGGACTTCTGGTACATCTTCAGGATCTCCTGCGCGTCGTTGAAAAGCTTGCGCTCGTCCAACGGCTCGCCGGCCTTCGATGTGACCTTCTTGCGGAGCTTGGTGAGGCTGTACTTCGTGTTGCCGGTGAACCGGATCTCGGTGAGCACCGGCTTGCCCTGCACGACGTAGGTCAGGCCCAAGCCCTTGTCCGACGGCTCCTGGCCGACGCGGACGTTGTAGAAGAAGCCCGTGCCGTAGAGGTTCCGCACATCGTCGTCGATGCTGACCTGGCTGAACGGATCGCCGACCTTGACCCGGATGTTGCCGCGGATCAGGTCGTCGCTCACCGCCGGAGGGCCGACATGCTTGATCGTGATCGCGCCGACCGGCGGGATGGCCGGTCTCTCGGCCTCCTGCGCGATGGCGGCATATTGCAGGCAGGCGAGCAGCACCGCGCAGAAGCGCAGCCAACGGCGGGAAGCAGGTTTCATCGTTTTCGGCACAGAATCCACGGACAGGAGCCCGTCACGGACGCCGGATAGAACCCGATCGGCCGCCCGGCACGCAACCTCCAAACCTCCCGGCCTTCAAGGCTGGAGGGATGGTCGCGACCGACCTCACGGTGCGACAGCTCTGACCTTGCGCGACCCTCTTGGTGATCGCAAACGGACTCTTGCGGGAACCGGAAGCGTCCGCACCGGACCGGACCCGAGAAACGAAGGGGCCGGAATGCCGGCCGAGGCCGTCCCGGGGGGACTCGTGGACGAGACCGTCCGCGCGGGACGGCCGTTTCTTCACAACCCCTCGATGTAGCCTTTCAGGAGCGAGAGGTCGGTGTCCTGCAACGCCATCGCCTTGATCTCCGACTTGCCGCGGATCTTCATGGCGCGCTGGATCCAATCGCGCGCCACCACCAGATCGCCGAGTTGGCAGGCGTAGCACGCCAGATTGTAGGGGATGACGGAATCCTTGGGGAACCGGTCCGCGGTCTCCAAAAGCAGTTCCCAAGCTTCCGTGGTGCGGGTCATCTCGTGCAGGCAGTAGCTCTGGTGGATGTATCCGGAAGGACGATCGGGATCGGCCAGGACCAAGGCCCGTGCCATCGCCAACGCGGCCTCCCACTCGCCTTTGCCCGCATAGAGTCGCCAGCGCAGCTCCAGGGCGTCCGGGTGCAGCTCGCCTTCCTTGGAGAGCCGGCGCAGCTCGCGGGCGGATTCCTCGGGGTCGCCCAGGTCGAGCCACCCTTCGGAGGCGAGCAAGAAATGGCGGTCAGGATAATCCAGCGGTCGCACGGGCGATTCCTTTATTGCGGCGGCGCTCGCTTGGCAAAATCCTTTTGCCGCGATGTCACGCTGCTGCTCCGTCCTGTGGTTGATCGTCGGGCTCGGTTTGGGGGCCGCCCGCCCGTCCGCGGCGGCGGTGCCGACCACGACGCTGGCCGGACTCCGGCAGCAGCTCACCGACCGGCTCGTCGGCACCCGCGCGCCCGGCGCCACCTGGAGCGTCTCGGTCGTGTCGCTCGGCAGCGGCACGACTCTTTTCTCCACCAACGCTTCCCGGCTGCTCACGCCCGCTTCGGACACCAAGCTCTTCACGGCGGCGCTCGCGCTTGACCGCCTTGGTGCAGGGCACCGGCTCCAGACCTCGCTCCGCGCCCGAGTCCTGCCCGGTGCGGACGGCGTCCTCTCCGGCGACCTGTTGATCGTGGGCGGCGGCGACCCGAGTTTCGGCACGCGGTCGGAGAAAGGACGACCGGACCAAGGGCTGGGGCTGGTCGTCGATGCCTTGGCGGCCGCGGGGGTGAAGCAGGTCGAAGGAGGGTTGGTCTGCGACGAGAGCGCGTTCCGCGGGGCGCCGTTCGGGAGCGGCTGGAACTGGGACGACCTGGACGCCGGCTACGGCGCTGCGGTCTCGGCGTTGTCCTATGACGACAACTTCCTCCACGTGGTGGTGACCCCGGGGAAGAGCGCCGGTCTTCCGCCGGTCGTCCGCGTCGAGCCTGCGTTCTCGGCCCGCGCGGACGTCCCGTGGGTCACGCCCGTCGTCGATGTCCGGATCGGGGCTGTCACGGCCACGCCAGGAGCGGCCAACCGCTTGGAGGTCCGGCGTCTTCCGGGCAGCCGGACCATCGACATCGACGGTCAGGTCCCGTCGGACGCCGGCCGGTCCACGACGGAGGTCTCGGTGCCTTCGCCGCCGGAGTATTTCGCCGCTGCTCTCAGGACGGCGATGGCCCGCCGAGGGATCGTGGTCAAGGGCGCGACCCAGGTGGTCGGCTGGCGTGATCGGGTCGCACGACCATCGGACGAAAGCCCGTGGCGGGAACTGGCGTCCGTGCCGTCCCCGCCGGTCAGCGCGCTCATCCGCGACACGCTCAAGCCGTCGCAGAATCTCCATGCCCAGCTGCTCCTGCTCGCCGTCGGCGCCGCGTCGGAGCGCCTGGCGACGAACGGCGCCCCGGACCATATCCGGAGCGGCACCACCGAAGAAGCCGGTTTGCGCGCGCTCGAAGGGTTCTTGCGCTCGATCGGCATCGAGAAGGGCGCGGCGACCTTCGAGGAAGGCTCGGGGCTCTCGCGGAAGAACCTCGTCACCACGGACGCCATCGTCCGGCTGCTGGTCGCGATGGACCGGCACCGCTGGGCCAAAGAATGGCTCGACGCCCTCCCGGTCGGCGGCGTGGACGGCACGTTGCGGGACCGTTTCCGCGAGCTGCCGACGAAGGGCAACGTCCGGGCGAAGACCGGCTCGCTGCGCCACGTCGGCGCGTTGTCCGGCTACGTCACCACCGCTGCCGGTGAACGCCTGGCCTTCAGCATCCTGGTGAACGGGTTCGTCACCGAAGGCGCGGGTTCACCGCGCGGCGAGATCGATGCGTTGGTCGAGATCCTCGCCGCCTACGCGGGTACCGGCGGATGACGCCGGCCCGGTCTACAGCCGGGCCTTGATCGCGCGCGTCCCCCAGCCGACGACCGGGACGTGGTCGAACAACCCCGCCGCGCTGTCCCAGTAATCTTGGTGCACGAGCACGCGTCCTTCGGCGTCGAAACGGACCACGCTGATGCCGATGGTCCGGATCGTCTCGCCTTGGGCCACCTTCTTGAGACGGGTGTCCATGACCCAACGGAAGTAGTACAGGCCGTCCCCGCTGCGCGTCACGTCGTCGAAGGTCGCGGTCACGCTCTCGGCCACGGCGGCGGTGGCGAGGAAGTAGGCCTGCACGTTCGTCGCGCCGTGCAAGGTCTTGAGCGTGTCGTCCAGGTAGCAGTCCGGCGCGTAGACCTTGGTGGTGTTCGCGCGGACGTTCTCGACGTCGATCTTGCCGAGCAGCCCCTTCACTCCTGCGATCCCCGTCCGCTCCGCATCGGATCCGGGCACCACGTTCGGCCGGTCGGACACCCCGGCGAGCGCCGCGCGGAACCCGGCCGCGTTGTCGGCCACGCGCGGCACGGTACGGCACGCGGTGAGCACGAGGGCCAAAGGAAGCAGGAGAAAGACGAACCGACGCATGACCGGAGCTTGCCCCGGAAGCGTGGCGCGGCAAGCTCGGGTCCGACATCGCTCCCATGAAACGACGCACCTGGAAAATCGCCGGCATCAACTTCGACCACTTCCACATGGGCGACCTGCTCCGGTACGCCCACGAGCATCCCCACGCGGAGATCGTCGGCATCAGCGACGAACAGCCCGCCCGCATGGAGGAGGCCGTCAAGAAGGGCCTCGTCACCCGCGACCGCGCCTTCACCGATTACCGCGAATGCCTGGAGAAGACCAAGCCCGACGTCGTCATCCTGTGTCCCGCCGCGTCGAAGCACGGCGAATGGGTGAAGAAGGTCGCGCCCTACAGCCCGCACCTCCTGGTCGAGAAGCCCTTCGCCGCGTCGCTCAAGGAAGCCGATGCGATGGTCAAGGCCATGGGCAAGGACCAGACGTTGATGATCAACTGGCCGCTCCAATGGGTCGGTTCGCACCGCAAGGCCCATGAGCTCGTGTCCAAGGGCGTCATCGGCGAGGTGCTGAACGTCTGGCACATCGGCGGCAACCGGGGCCCGCTCTTCCACGGCGCGGACAAGGACGAGAAGACCCGCGAACAGGTCGCGAAGGAGAAGCCGCATTCCTGGTTCTACAAGAAGGCCCAGGGCGGCGGCTCGCTGCTCGATTACCTCGGCTACGGGACCACGCTCGGCACCTGGTACCAGGGCGGGCGCCGTCCGATCGAGGTCACCGCCATCGTGGACGAACCCGCCGGCCTCGAAGTGGACGAGCACAGCATCGTCGTCGCCCGTTACGCGCACGGCCTGTCGAAGTTCGAGACGCGCTGGGGCACGTTCACCGACCCGTGGATCATCCAGCCGCAGCCCCGGTGCGGTTTCATCATCCTGGGCACGGACGGCTCCGTGAGCAGCTACGACTACGACGACCATGTGACCGTCCAGACCCGCAAGAAGCCCGTCCCCCACCAGATCCCCGCGCCCGCGCCCAAGGCCCCGGACCAGAACCCGGTGCAATACCTCCTGCACTGCCTGGACAAGGGCGTGCCGCTCGAAGGCCCGGTGAGCCTGCCCATCAGCCGCATCGGCCAGGAGATCGTGGACGCCGCCGTGAAGAGCGCGAAGCTGAAGCGGGCGGTGAAGCTGGGTTGACGCCGAGCGGCACCCGCTCGGCCGTCCGCTCGTTCCGACGTGCGGCGCCCGCTGTCGTGTGCCGCTTGCCTCCCGAGTAAAACAATCTTGGCGCCGCCCGTATTCGGGTTGGACGCCCCGTCGGCGGTCCGCCTGAATGCAGCGAAGCACAGCACGACAAAGGCATCCCATGCTCAATCTCACCGGACGCGGATCGGTCACGACATGCGACGGCCTGACGCGGCGCGACTTCTTGCAGGTCGGCACGCTCGGCGCGCTCGGCCTGACGATGGCGAAGTTCAACGCGTTGCAGGCGCTCGCCGCGGGGCAGGGGAAGCCGGCCGCGGACGACGGCAAGGCGTGCATCCTCATCTTCAACCTTGGCGCGCCGTCGCAGCTCGACCTCTTCGACATGAAGCCCGACGCGCCGCGGGAGATCCGCGGGCCGTTCAGCCCCATCTCGACCAAGGGCGACTTCCAGATCTCCGAGCTGCTGCCGCTGCACGCGAAGCTGGCCGACAAGTTCAGCCTCGTGCGCACCTGCTACCACACGGCGGCGGCGGTCCACGACACCGGGCACCAGATGATGCAGACGGGCCGGCTCTTCACCGGCGGCAACAACACGCCGCACGCCGGCTGCGCGCTGGAGTTCCTCAAGGGCCGTCGCAACGAGCTGCCAGCGCACGTCATCCTGCCCGAGCCGATGGGCAACACCGGCGGCGGCATGCCGCACGGCCAGGACGCCGGGTTCCTCGGCAAGGCCTACGATCCCTTCAGCCTGATGGCCGACCCGTCGAAGCCCGGCTTCAAGGTCCCCGACCTACTGCCGCCGCAGGACATCGGCGAAGCGCGGCTGCTGCGGCGGCGCGAGATGCGGCAGGTGGTGGACGACGCGGTGCGGACCTTCGAGGCGAGCGAGAGCGCGAAGCTGATGGACGCGAACTTCGCCGCCGCCTACCGCCTGATGACGAGCGACAAGGCGCGCGAGGCGTTCGACCTGTCGCAGGAGCCCCTCAAGGTCCGGGAGCGCTACGGCATGACGCGCTTCGGACAATGTTGCCTGCTGGCCCGCCGGCTCGTTGAGCGCGGCGTCCGCTTCGTCACGCTGAACACGTTCATCACCGTGTTCGACGAGATCACCTGGGACATCCACGGGTCGAAGCCCTTCACCAGCATCGCCGGCATGAAGGACATCGTCTGCCCGATGTACGACCAGGGCTACAGCGCGCTGATCGAGGACCTGCACCAGCGCGGCATGTTGGACTCGACGCTCGTCGCGAACGTCTCCGAGTTCGGCCGCACGCCGAAGATCAACCCGACCGGCGGCCGGGACCACTGGCCGGCCTGCTGGACCTGCTACTTCGCCGGCGGCGGCGTGAAGGGCGGCCGCGTGGTCGGCAAATCCGACGAGATCGCGGCGTATCCCGCCGAGCGCCCGGTGAAGCCCAGCGAGATCGTGGCCACGATTTTCCACAGCCTCGGCCTCGACGTGGAGACGCACCTGCCGGGTCCCCAGGGCCGGCCGTTCCCGCTCGTCGATTTCGGCACGCAGCCGATCCGTGAGCTGTTCGCTTGAAAGCGATGACGCGATGACGCGATGACGCGATGATCTCCGCGATTCCTAGAAGCACGGGGTTTCACCTCGTGACCGCCCAAGGCCCGGCACAGGCCGACCCGGCCCGGTCTGCTCAGCGGATCACCAGCACTCCGGGCGGCAGTCTGGCGAGGTCCGGCGGGTTGAAACCTCCGGCCGCGAACAAAGTGGCCCGGCCTTTGGGCGCGTGGGACAGAGTGTTCAGCAACAGTCCGGCCATCGGCAAGAAGCTGGACAACGTGTTGTCCCGCGCTCGCAGCACCAGCACCGCGATCAGGTACCGCCCCAGGTCCTGTTGGAAAAGCAGGCTGCGGTCGGCGGTGACCATCACCTCGAACTGCTCTTGGGCCGCGGTGAGCAGCTTGCCGTTCTTCAGGTCTTGCCAGCCAAGTTTGCTCGCCGGAACGGCGTCGTGCCCAGCGATGGAGCGCGCGAAGCGCACCGGGATGCAGGCATCCAACAGGATTCGCATGTCAGGCGGCGAACGGGAGGACTTCGTGGCGCACGTCCACGAGCAACTGCTTGACCTGTGCCCGGGTCACGTCCGGAAAATCGAGGAAGAACTCCTCGACCGACAGTTCCTGCAGGTAGTCGAAGAACGTGGCGACAGGGACGCGCGTGCCTCGGAAGCACGGCGTGCCGCCCATCTTCTCCGGATCGACCTCCGCCATCGTGGTGCTCATGACGCCAAGTATGCAGGGTCAGGGCGTGGCTTCAATCACGGCGAGACATTGTTCATCGGTGACCATGGGGGATCGTCGAGCAGTCCATCCAACGGATGTCCGCCACGCAGCCGGTCGGACAGCAATCTCTCCGGCGCACGTGTTCTTGAGGAACAAGGGGTCCGGACCATCGGCTCCGGGCCATCCCGATGATGGATCTTCCATGCCTCCACTGCTGCTACCCATGAGCTGTTGCTGTCTCCGTCGCGGCCGTTTCGCCGCCTTGTTGTTCCGCATCCTCGTGCCGTGGTTGTCAGCGTTCTTGCTGCGTGCCGCCGTGCCGGCCACCCCGCTCGCCCAGGACGTGCCGGAGCCGTCCTTCCGCAACCACGTCCAGCCCGTGCTCACCAAGATGGGCTGCAACATGGGCGCCTGCCACGGCGCGGCGGCGGGCAAGAACGGCTTCGTGCTCAGCCTGCGCGGCTACAACGACGAGGCCGATTTCCTTGCCGTCACCCGCGGCGCCTCGGGTCGCCGCATCGTCCCGAGCGACCCGGGCCGCAGCCTGCTCCTGCTCAAGGCGACCGGCGCCGTCCCGCACAAAGGCGGCAAACGCTTCGAGGCGGCCTCGCCCGAGCACCGCGTGCTCGCCGATTGGATCGCCGCCGGCGCGCCCGGGCCGAAGGACGACGACGCGCGCATGACCCGCATCGAGGTCCTGCCGGAACACGCCACGCTCAAGCCGGGCGCGGCACAACCGTTGGCGGTGCGCGCGACGTTCAGCGACGGGCGGGTCGAGGACGTCACGCGCTGGGCCAAGTTCACGGCCGCGAACGCGCAGGTCGTCAACGTCGACGACAGCGGCATCGCCACGGTGCAAGGCTTCGGCGAAGGACCCGTCAGCGCGTGGTACCTCAGCCAGATGGCCGTGGCCTTCATCACGTCGCCCTTCACCAACGGCGTCCCGGCCGAGACCTACTCGAAGATCACGAAGCGGAACTTCATCGACGAGCTCGTCACCGCGAAGCTCCAGGAGCTCGACCTCCCGCCCAGCCCGCCGTCCGCCGACGGCGAGTTCCTGCGGCGCGCCTATCTCGACACGACGGGCACGTTGCCCACGGCGGAACAGGTGCGGGCCTTCCTCGGCGACGGCGGCGCGGACAAACGCGACCGCGCCATCGAGCGCCTGCTCGTCTCGCCGGAGTTCGTCGACTACTGGACCTACAAGTGGAGCGACCTGCTGCTGGTCAACTCCGCCAAGCTCCCGCCCCGGGCCGCGCGCGCCTACCACGCGTGGATCCGGCAGAACGTCGAGGCCGGCACGCCGTGGGACGTGATGGTGCGCGAGCTCGTCACCGCCCAGGGCAGCACGCTGGAGCACGGCGCCGGCAACTTCTTCATCCTGCACGACGACCCGCGCCTCATGGCGGAGACGACCACCCAGGCCTTCCTCGGCATGAGCGTCGGCTGCGCGAAGTGCCACAACCATCCGATGGAGAAGTGGACGAACGACGACTACTACGCGCTCGCGAACCTCTTCTCCCGCGTCCGCGCCAAGAACGGCCCGGGCGACGGCGAACGCCTGCTCGTCGCCGCGGACAGCGGCGACCTCGTCCAACCGCGCACCGGCAAGCCGCAGCCCCCGAAGCCGCTCGACGGGAGACCGCTCGCGGCCGATGCCCGGGGCGACCGGCGGACCGCGCTGGCCGATTGGCTCGTGTCCCGCGACAACCCCTACTTCGCCAAGGCCATCGTGAACCGCGTCTGGGCGAACTTCTTCGGCGTCGGGCTGGTCGAGAAGGTGGATGACCTGCGCGTCACCAACCCGGCCAGCAACGAGAAGCTCTTCGCCGCCGCCGCGACCTATCTCGCCGACCAACGCTTCGACCTGAAGGCGCTGATGCGGGCGATACTCCAGAGCTCCACCTACCAGCGCAGCAGCCAGCCGCTGCCGGGCAACGCCGCCGACACGCGCTTCTACAGCCGCTATTACCCGAAACGCCTGATGGCCGAGGTCATCCTCGATGCGATGAGCCAGGTCACCGGCACGCCGACGGAGTTCCGGCCCGACGCGCCGCCGGGCCAGAAGCGCGACGACCTGTACCCGGCCGGCTTCCGCGCGCTCCAGTTGCCGGACAATTTCGTGCAGAGCTATTTCCTGAAGAACTTCGGCCGGCCCGATCGATTGCAGACCTGCGAGTGCGAGCGCAGCAGCGAACCGAGCATCGCGCAGGTGCTGCATCTCTCGAACGGCGACACGCTCAACCAGAAGCTCCAGGCACCGGACAACGTCCTCGCCCGCCAATGCTCCGCCGACAAGGCGCCCGGCCGGATCGTGGAGGAGGCCTATCTCTCGGCCTTGGCGCGGATGCCCTCCGACAGCGAGAAGACCAAGCTGGCAGCCGCCCTCGAGCAACCGGACCCGAAGCAGCTGCGCGCCGCGGTCGAGGACCTGTATTGGGCGCTGCTCAGCAGCAAAGAGTTCCTCTTCAACCATTGAGTAGTGATGAAGATGTCGTAGCCATGGCCCTCCCGAGCCTCAACGCCCACGGCCTGCTCCCGGAAGGTGTGCACGCCGGCACACCGGACGGGCTGCATGAGCGTTTCGTGATGGACTTCACTGCCAGCGAAACCCGCCCGAGCCTCCATGCCGGCCTGATGCGCTATCGGCGTGACCTCCTCGCGCTCGGCATCCACGCGACGCAATGGATCGATGGATCGTTCGTCGACGGCACGCGGTCCGACCCGGAGGACGTCGATGTCGTCAACTTCTGCCACGCCGGTGTGCTGGACCGGCTTCCGTCCACAAGTCGTCTGCTCACGCTGTCCCTGCTGACGGTCCGCGACGGGATGCAAGGACTTTACGGCGTGCATGCCTTCTTGGTGCCCGTGTTTCCTCGACGGCATCCGCGCTGGTCCGGTTTCGAGGACCGGCGGCGTTACTGGAGGCGCTGGCTCGCGCTGCCGCAGGATTATACGGGCGGTTCGAAGCGGCCCGCGCCAGCGCGCGGGGAAAAGGGGCTCGTGCAATTGACGCTGGGCGACGTTACTTTGTGCCCGCAAATCGAACCTGGACCTTGAGATGAAAAAGCTCCACCGCACTTCCGCCGAGATCCAGCGACAGATTACCGAATTCGAGGCGGTCATGTCGCCGCTGAACGCCCCGTTGCCGGATGATTTCGCCTCGCAGGCACAGATGCTCTCAGACCGCTGGCATCTGGAAGACCTGCGACGTGAACTCCTAGCGGCGCTTGGGTCGGAGCGCGGCCAGGCTCCCCGCAAAGCATCGAAGAAAACCCGCGTCGCGGTGGCGACTTAGCGCCGTCGTTTCCGCTGCCATGAGATCACCGGTTCGCCTATTTCTTCGGCTGGTCTCTCCATGGCTGTCGCTCCTCGCGCTCAGCGCCGCCGGGTTCTCCGACATAGAGCCGTTGCTCCAGCAGCATTGCGTCGAGTGCCACGGCGCGAAGGAACCGGAAGGCGGGCTCGTGCTCGAGTCTCATGCGGACCTCATGAAGGGCGGCGAGACCGGCGCGGTGGTCGTGCCTGGCAAGTCCGCGGATTCGTTGCTCGTGAAGGCGCTGCTCGGCGACTGGGGCAAGACCGGCAAGAACCAGTTCATGCCGCCGGGCAAACGCGACAAGCTCAAGCCCGAACAGGTCGCGCTTTTCCGAGCGTGGATCGATGCCGGCGCGCCCGCGCCGAAGACCGCCGGCAAGGCGGCCGAGATCCAGGTGCCGAAGATCGCGCCCAAGGTCGAGCCGCGCCGGAGCATCCATGCGCTGGCCTTTTCGTCCGCGGCAAAGTTGCTCGCCGTCGGCCGGCACGGCGAGGTCGAGCTCGTGGACCTCGATTCCCGGACGGTCGTCCGCACGCTCGGCGGCGCTCGCGGCGCGGTCAACGCCCTGGCCTTCGCGCCGGACGGACGCTCCGTGTTCGCGGCGGCGGGCGATCCGGGGATCTCCGGCGCAGTCACGCAATGGGAGGTCCGGACTGGCGCGACCATCCGAGTCTTCGAGGGCCACCGCGACGCGCTCCATGCCGTCGCCGTGTCGCCGGACGGACGCACCTTGGCGACCGGCAGCTACGACTACGCCATCCGGCTCTGGGACGTCGCGGACGGCTCCGTCCGCAGGACCATCACCGCGAGCCAAGGCGCGATCTTCGACCTCGCCTTCCGGCCCGACGGCAAGCTGCTCGCCAGCGCCAGCGCCGACCGCACGGCCAAGCTCTTCGATGTCGCCACCGGTGAGCGGCTCGAGACCTTCGGGCAGGCGCTGAAGGAACTGAACGCCGTCGCGTGGTCGCCGGACGGCAATCAGCTCGTGACCGGGGGCGGCGACAACCGCATCCGCGCCTACTCGGTGAGCACCGACGGCAAGGAAGGCTCGAACAAGCTGCTGCTGGCGAAGTTCGCGCACGAAGGCGCCATCCTGCGCCTGCGCTTCAGCGGGGACGGTAAATCGTTGCTCTCGGCCGCGGACGACCGGTCGGTGAAGCTCTTCGCGACCGACGGTGAACGGGACGAACGGGCGGCGCTGGAGAAGCAATCCGACTGGCCGACCGCCGCGGGCTTCTTGCCCGACGGCAAGACGCTCGTGGTCGGGCGCCTCGACGGCACGCTGGGCTACTACGACGCGGCCGACGGCAAACCCGCGGCCCCGCCGCGGCCGGAGCTCCAGGAGACCGCGCCGCGCGGGGTCCAGCGCGGCATCCGCTCACGTGTCCGGCTCGTCGGGAAGAACCTCGCCGACGCGACCGTCGCCATCGTGCGCCGCGGCACGGTGATCGCCGCGATGGTCCCGGAGAAGGACGGCACGGATCGTTGGATCGAGCTGTCGCCCGACGCGGACGAGCCGCGCGGCCCGTGGGAGATCAGCGTCCAGACACCGGCCGGCGAAACCGGCCGCGTGAAGGTCTGGGTGGACGACCTGCCGCAGCATACCGGCAAGGATCCATTGCCGACGGAAGCGGTCTCCGTGTGGGGAACGATCGAGAAGCCCGGCCAGACCGACGAGCACCGGTTCGACGCCAAGGCAGGGCAGACGCTGGTGTTCGACCTCGCGGCGAAGGCGGTCGGCGCGAAGGGCGACTTCACGCTGACGTTGCTCGATACCGGCGGGAAGGTGCTCGCGCGGAACGACTCGTTCGACGGCGCGGACGACCCGATGATCGCGTACACCTTCACGGCCGACGGCAGCTATCGCGTCCGCGTGGCCGAGCAGATGCTCCGCGGTTCGACCGGGCATTTCTACCGCTTGAGCATCGGCGCGCTGCCGTTCGTGACCGGCGTGTTTCCGCTCAGCCTCGCGGCGAACGCGGAGACCGACGTGGAGCTGGCCGGCTTCAATCTGCCGGATGCCGGGCACGCCAAGCTCAAGACCGGTGCGCCGGGCGAGATCGGTTTGCCGGCGGACATCGCGGCGTTGCGTTCGCGGCGCGAGTGGAAGTTGCTCGTGGGCGAGTTTGGCGCGCTGCTGGAGATCGAGCCGAACGACACGCCGGCGCAGGCGCAGAAGATCCCCGTGCCGGCATCGGTGAGCGGACGCATCCACCTAGAGCGCGGCCGGCCCGGCCGCGCGGCAGCGGCGACGGGTCCGACGTCCGATGATTTCTCCGCGCGTTCCGGACAAGGCACCGCGCGGGCCAGCGGCCTGCGCTCCGATGGCGACGCGGACGTCTTCGCCGACGATGCCCGCAAGGGCGCGGACTACATCCTGGAGACGACCGCGGCGCAGCGCGGTTCGCCCGTGGACACGAAGCTCGCGGTGCTCTGGCCCGATGGCCGACCGGTCGAACGCGTGCGGCTGCGCGCGGTGCGGGATTCGGCCATCACCTTCCGCGGCACCGACGCGGTCGGCAGCGGCGTGCGGCTGGAGAACTGGGAAGAGATGGAGCTGGACGAATTCCTGCACTTCGGCGGCGAGGTCGTGAAGCTCTTCCGCATGCCGCAGGGGCCGGATTCGGACATGACGTTCTACACATCGAACGGCAAACGCCGGCCCTACTTCGGCACGACGGCGGTGAACCATCCGCTCGACGAGCCCGCCTACATCGTCGTGCCGGAAACGGCCGGCGCGAAGTCGCCGCCGAACGGCTTGCCGGTCTTCACCGTGGACTTCGAGAACGACGACGACTCGCTGCGGCAGCTCGGCACGGATTCGCGCATCCATTTCACCGCGCCGGCGGACGGGACGTTCCTCGTGCGCGTGACCGACGCGCGCGGCTTCGGCGGCGAACGCTTCGCCTATGTGCTCACCGTGCGTGAGGCACGGCCGGACTTCCGCGTCGTGCTGAACGGCGCGAACGCCACGGTCGCCCCGGGCAGCGGGCAGGGGTTCCGCGTCTCGGCCGAGCGGATCGACGGGTTCGACGGAGCGATCACGGTCGCGATCGACCACCTGCCGCCGGGATGGAAGGCCTCCACGCCGTTGGTGATCGAGGCCGGCCACGACCAGGCCTCCGGCACCTTGCACGCCGCGGCCGATGCGACGACCCCGACCGACGAGGCGTGGGATGCCGTGACCGTGGTCGCGACGGCGAAGCCCGACGGCCGGGCCGTCGCGATGGCGGTCGACAACCTCGGCCGGCCCAAGCTGGCGAAGGAACCTGCCAAGCTGCTCGTCACGCTGCGGCCGGACGGCGTCCCGGCCGATGCGCCCGCGGTGATCGACATCGCGCCGGGAACGACCGTGACCGCGCGGCTCTCGGTGAAGCGGAACGGCTTCACCGGCGTGGTGCGCTTCGAGGTCGACGACCTTCCTCACGGCGTCATCGTCGCGGACCTCGGGCTCAACGGGATCACGCTGCTGGAGAACGAGAGCGAGCGGACCATCTTCCTCAACGCGGCGAAATGGGTGGCCGACCTCGACCGCCCGATCCACGCGGTCGAGACCGCGACCGGCCGGCAGACCTCGATGCCGGTGACGCTGAGGGTCCGCAAGGCGCAGCAGTCGGCGAAAGGTCCGTGATCTGCCGCTGGGAAGGGATGAAGCGCTCGCCAAGGTTGACGCCTGCCCATGCGTACAGGTAGCCACGCCGCGTGCCGGTCGTCCTGAACTCCTCGTTCCATCCGCCTTGGTGGTTGCGGAACGCCCATGTCCAGACCATCTGGCCGTCACTGGTCCGGACGGTCCCGGGCTTGAGCTGGCAGCGCGAACGGCTGGAGCTGGACGACGGCGATTTCCTCGACCTCGACTGGTCGCGCACCGGGGCCCGGCGTCTCGTCGTGGTGACGCACGGGCTCGAAGGGAACTCGCGCCGAGCCTACGTCGCCGGCATGGCGCGGGCCGCGAACCGGCGCGGTTGGGACGCGCTCGCCTGGAATTTCCGCGGCTGCTCCGGCGAGCCGAACCGTTTGTGCCGCTCGTACCATAGTGGCGCGACCGAGGACCTCGCGGCCGTCGTGGCACATGCGGCGCGCGATGGCGCCTACGACCGTGTCGCGGTGGTGGGCTTCAGCCTGGGCGGCAACCTCACGCTCAAATACCTCGGCGAGCTCGGCGCCTCGCCGGGCCTCGTGTGCGGCGGGGCGGGGTTGTCCGTGCCCTGCGACCTGCGGGCCGCGGCGATGAAGATGGCCGGACCGGCCTGCGCCTTCTACATGCGGCGGTTCCTCCAGGACATGGGCGGGAAGATGCGGGAGAAGGCCCGTCAGTTCCCCGGCCGCGTGGACCTCTCGGCCCTGGAGGGAATGACGACCTTCCAGCAGTTCGACGACGCGTTCACCGGCCCCATGCACGGTTTCCGCGACGCGGAAGACTATTGGGCTAAGTGTTCCGCGAAGCGTTTTCTGCCGCGGATCCGCGTGCCCACCTTGGTGCTGAACGCGCTCGACGACCCGTTCTTGGCGCCGGAGTGCTTCCCGTTCGCCGAAGCGACAGCGAGCGACCAAGTGACGCTCGATGCACCGTCGCTCGGCGGACACGTCGGTTTCGTCAGCGCGGGCGCGGATTACTGGAGCGAACGTCGGACGATCGATTTTCTTTCCGCGGCGTGATCCCACGTCGCCGGCGCCGACGTGCCTCACAGGAAGTCAGGTCGCATAGGAAATCATATCGCATAGGAGGGCAGGCTTCCAGCCTGCCAGGCCCCGCGGGCTTCCAGCCTGCAGATCGGCGCCCTCACGGCGTTCAGCGGAACGCCGCCGGCACCCCGCCGACTTGGCGCGCGACGCGTTCGTGCGCTGTCCCGGACGGAACCTTGGCAGGACGCGAACGCTCCACCTTCACCGAGACGTGGCGCGTCTCGGGCAAGATGAATTTTTTTACCTCCACGGTGACGCTCTCGGGCGAGAACTCGTCGAGCACCAAAGCCGCGATGTCCACGGCGAGCTTCTCGATGAGCCTCCAGCTCCGCCCCTCGCCGAAAGCCAGCAACCGACGGCTCACCGCGAAGTAGTCGACCGTCTTCGTCAGGTCGTCGCCGGCCGCCGCCACGGTGAAATCGCCGCGCATCTCCACCGTGAGCAGCAGGCGCTGCGGCACGGCACGCTCCGCGTCCGGCACGCCCACATGGTAGCGGACTTCGAGGTCGACGATCGTGATGAGATCCATGCGGGGAGGAATGACGAAGGGTGGAGGGAGAAGAGGTGAAGGGCGGATGCAGCGGGATCAGCGGAGCTTTTGCAGGGCTTGGACTTCTTCCAGCAGGATGCGCGTCGGGATGTTGAGCGGGAGCGCGAAGGCGTCCTCGACGGTCAGCCAGCGGTGTTCCTGCCCTTCCTCGTTGAGGCGGACGCTCTGCTCGCCTCGGGCTCGGCAGGTGTAATTGAGCAGCAAGAAGTGGGCGTCCTTGTAGAATTCCGGGGGATGGATGGCGTCCTGCACCATCACGAACCGCACGTCGTCCACCACGAGCCCGGTCTCTTCTCGCACCTCGCGGAGGAGGGCGTCCGTGCTGGCCTCGCCGAACTCGATCTTGCCGCCCGGGATGCCCCAGCGGTCCGACCACTTGTTGGTCCGGACCATCAGGACCTTGCCCGCGTCGTCGAAGATGAGCCCGCCCACGGTGGCGATCGGCCGCCGGGGCCCCGCTGCCGCTTCGGGCTTCGGGCCTACCGCCGGGAGGCGTCCGTCGTTGCGTTCGAGCACGGCGCGGAGCTCACCGAGATGCTCCACCACGAGATCAGGTCCGGCCGTCCGGAGCTGCTCGAGGGAGTTGTACCCGGTGAGCACCGCGACGCTACGGATCCCGCCGTGGCGAGCGGTCTCGATGTCGTGCTCCATGTCGCCGATGAAGACCGTCTCCTCCGGGCGCAGCCCGTGGTCGGAGAGCAGGTCGGCGATCTTGGTGCGTTTGTCGGCGATGCCGGTGTAGGGCTTCTGGATGAACTGCCCGAGGCCGGTGGTGCCCGCCTGATGGGCATACGCGAGCGGATGGACCGTGCTCAGCAAGAACGTGCGGAACCCCTGGGCCGAACAGTACTCGAGGAACTCGCGCGCGTGGGGCAGAGCGACGACCGAATCCTGGCATTCCATGAACTTCGCGCGGAACCAGACCTCCAGTTGGTCCAGCGGGACATGGGGGACGTGCTGGTCGTAGAAGCCGCGGTACGGCAGCCGGAACTCGGCCCGGAACTGCGCCAGCGACAGCGGCGCCACACCGGCCTGTTCGAAGATGTGGTTGCTGGCTTCCCAGACGGCGGGCAGGTCGTCGACCAGCGTGCCGGACCAATCGAAGATGACGTTGCGGACCATGGGCGCGTCGACGGTAGGACGGTTCAACGCGAAGTCGAACGGGGAATCTTCGGCGTCCGGGACGGGCGCGCGCAAAGCCGTCGTCCTGTAAGTTTTCTTCGCGGCGCCCGACTGCTGCCCTAAGATGCACCGCGGACCTTCCCGGTGCCGAAAAGAACAGGAACATGAAGACCACCACGATCGCAGGGATCGCCACCGCCGCCTTGATGTTGGCCTTGGGCCTCTTCGCGCTGGCGCGCGGCTCGAACCGTACCGTCGACGACCGCTCCACCCAACCCCGAACCGACACACAACCGACCACGACCATGACCGACCCGACGAAGACCGAGACCGCGATCCTTGCCGGTGGATGTTTCTGGGGCATGGAGGAGATCATCCGGAAAATCCCCGGCATCGAGGCGACGACCGTCGGCTACACCGGTGGTGCGGTGAAGAACCCGAGCTACGAGCAGATCTGCACCGGCGGTACCGGCCATGCCGAGGGGCTGCAGGTCGTGTTCGACCCGAGCCGGCTGACGTACGAGCAATTGCTGGGGTACTTCTTCCGGATGCACGACCCCACGACGTTGAACCGCCAGCACAACGACGTCGGCACCCAGTACCGCTCAGCCATCTTCTACAAGGACGACGCCCAGAAACAGACCGCGGAAAAGGTGAAGGCCCAGGTGGACAGATCGGGGCGGTTCAAGCGGCCCGTCGTGACCGAGATCACCCAAGCGTCGGAGTTCTATCCGGGCGAGGCGTACCACCAGAAGTACCTGGTCAAGAATCCGGGCGGCTACAACTGCCACATCCTTCGCGAATGAATCGGGCTTGTCGTAAAGGGCATTCCCGGCTCGCCCGGTCGCGGCCGATCGGCCCAAGATCGGCTCCATGCGACAGGGGATGGTCTTGGACAAGGTGGTGTTGCTCGGGCGGACGTTGGACGAGTATCGGCGCTACTTCGCCCTCGATTTCGAGGCGCTGCGCGGCAAGGAGATCCTGGACGTTGCATCGGGTGTCAGCTCGTTCACCGCTGAGGCGCACCGGGCCGGTTTGAAGGCTATTGCATCCGACCCGATCTACATGCTGCCGGGCGAGACCATCCGCCAGCGCTGCGGACCCGATCTCGACCAGGTGATCGATGCCGTCCGCGGCCTGAAGACCTACCGCTGGGAGTTCTACCATTCGCCTGAGCGCCTCCGGACCTTCCGCGAGCAGGCCTATCGGGCCTTCCTCGACGACTTCGCGGAGCACGGGGTCCGACGCTACGTCCCGGGATCGCTGCCGGCGCTGCCGTTCGCCGACGAGCAGTTCGACCTGACGCTCGTCTCCTACCTGCTCTTCGTCTACGAGGACCATCTGGACTACGAGTTCCACAAGCGTTCCCTGCTGGAGATCATGCGGGTGACCCGCGGCGAAGCCCGGATGTATCCGACGGTCACCTTCGAAGGGGTCTCGTGCTCCTATCTGGACCGGTTGTACAAGGATCCGGACCTGGGACATCTCGGGTTCCAGATGGTGCCGACTGATTTCGAGTTCCTCGTCGGATCGAACTGCTACCTCCGGGTCTTCCGGCGCTGAGGGCTCTCTTCCCGGCCCACGATTGCCTGGCTCACCTCCTCGGTGAAGCCGCGCTTGTCCTCGGATTTCACGCCAGGGCGGCACCGGCAACCGTAGCCAGCTCATGTCCAAGGCGAAGGTCTGGCGACTTGGCATTTTGGAGGCGGGCGGTGAAGAGTCGCCATGCCTCCTGCTTGTCGGTGGTCTTGAGGCTCGCTTGTCGGCGTGTGACCGTGAGGTTGCTTCGATTTCTCGGACGGAGAGGAAGGGGGTGCCTGTTCGCCCGCTTTTGGGAAGGTGCAGCCGAAGACCTCACGCCCCGCCTGCGCTCATCGGTGCTGATCTGCCAGCAATATCGCCTCCCAGACGGACAGATGGTCCGATTTCCATTGGAACTGGCACCGAGGACGGCCAAGACCCTCTTTGAGCGGTGGGAATGGCGGCGGATCTCGGAGACCATTGGCGTCCTGGCCATGACTCCGGGTACCCACGTTCCCGCCAAACTGTTCAAGCCCATGCCCGATCGGGTCTGCAACTGGCTCCGGACTGTTTCACAGACTGAACAGAGGAGGTTCGGTGAGCAAATGGTCCATCGCTGGCGTGCGCAGGCCTCGAAAGCGGGTTGCGGCCCCGTCGAGGTTCAGCACGTCTTCGACTCAGCCCGTCGCCTCGGTCGTAGCCTCAACGCTCAGTCGCAGCCCTTTTCCCCCGACACCGTCGGTGCACTCTGGGATGTCATGACCCGGACCGGCGCACGTGGACAGCGGCGCGACCGCCATGGCCCGGAGCATGGGCCGGAACGGTGAAGCTCCACATAGCGCGGCGCACCAGTCGATGGGGTGGTCGGCGATTGGGCTAGCAGCCTGTCGGACTTAGAAGCCTGCTATTTTTGGTGAAGTGATTGAACCCGCCCGCGGGGCGTGCGTCTGACCTGCATGTCCGCCCGCTTCATCACGATCGACCGCGACACCCCGCTGCTGCTGCCGCCGGATCT
>JBBRQL010000053.1:0-19492 GCA_038226425.1 Verrucomicrobiota bacterium | reverse complement strand
GGGTCGGCGAGGCGACGGTCGAGGTCAGCGCCTATTTCCTCACCAAGGTCCTCGGCCTCACGCGTCATCTGAACGAGGAGCACATCACGAAGCAGGGGATGCGCTTCTGGTTCGCCAACGGCCAGACGTCGGACCTCGCCGGTTGCTCGGAGATCGGCGGACGGTATATGGCGCGGATGCCGGCGTGGCAGGTGGACCGTAGCGTGCTCGACGAGGAGGTGCTGCGGAACGCCGTCGCCGCCGGGGCGACGCTGCTGCGTCCGGCGAAAGCGTTGCGGATCGGGCTGAGCGCGGGCGGCTTGCAGAGCGTCGTGCTCGAGGACGCCGCCGGACAGCGGACGCTCACGGCGCGGTGGGTGGTGGACGCGAGCGGCTTCACCACGTTGCTCGCCCGGCAGGAGGGATGGTTCCGGCGCAACGAGGCGCATCCCACCACGGCTGTCTGGGCGCGCTGGACGGGGGTCAAGGACTGGGACGGCCTGGAGCTGGCGCAGAAGTTCCCCGAGTGGTTCCACGCCTGCAAAGGGATCCGCGGCACGGCCACGAACCACCTCGTGGGCGACGGCTGGTGGTCATGGTGGATCCCGCTGAAGGGCGGCGACTGGTCCATCGGCGTGGTGTTCGACCAGCGGCGCGTGCGATGGGCCGGCGGCGGCAACGTCGGCGCGCGGCTGAAGGAGTTCCTGTTGGAGCAGCATCCGGTCGCGCGCGAGATGCTGGCCGGGGCGATGACGGTGGAGGGCGACGTGAAGTGGCGCGCGAACCTGCCGTACTCGGTCGACCGCATCGCGGGTGACGGCTTCGCCATCGTCGGTGACGCGGCCGGTTTCATCGACCCGTTCTACAGCCCGGGCATGGATTGGCTGAGCTTCACCGCGACGCGCACCGCCGAACTGATCCTCGCCGAGCAAGGTGGCGCATCCAGCGCGACGCTTGCCGATCGGGCGGAGGCGCAGAACCGCGATTTCGCGCGGGCGTACGAACGGTGGTTCGAGGCCATCTACCGCGACAAGTACGACTACGTCGGCGACTTCGAGCTGATGTGCCTGGCATTCCAGTTGGACCTCGCGCTCTACTACATCGGCGTCGTGTCGCAGCCGGTGAAGCGCGGGCCGTCGGCGTTGCGCGATCCTGTCTTCGCGCTGCCGCGGTCGGAGATCCCGTACCGCCTGATGCGATTCTACAACCGGAGGCTGGCCCGGATCGGTCGGAATCGGCGGGAGCGCGGGACCTTCGGGCGGATGAACCACGGAAAACGGTTTCTCCTGGACGGATTCCTGCCGGACAACTCCACCGGCAAGCCCGTGCTCAAGGGTATCGCCGCGTGGCTCGCGCTGGAACTACGGGAAGGCTGGCGGACGTGGTTCGCGGCGGAAGAGGCACCGAGGCCGCGTCTCACCGATCGGATCGTGGCGGCTTGACCGCGCTTCGGGGACGGCCGGTCACTTTTTGGTCCGGAAACCTTTGGGAAGATTCGACGCCGGCTCCGATGACGAGGTCGGTGCGGACGGCGCCTCGGCCTCAGGTCCCGAGATCGCCTCGCCTTCCACCGGCTCGGGCAGGCCGAGGCGTTGGCGCGCCTTCTTGGCGGCACCGGTGTCGGGATACTCCTTCACGATCCGCTCCAGCACGCCGAGGGCTTTGGTCGTCTGCTTGAGCTTGCCGGAGTAGATGTTCGCCAAGTGGACCGCGGTCCAGCCCCACTTCTCACGGGGGAGGCGCTTGGTCAGGACCTCCTCCAGCTCGAGCGCGGCGGCGAGGTAGTTGTTGAGGTCTTTCTCGTAGATCTCGGCGATGCGGATGGCGGCGTGCTGCTCGTTGGGGTTCCGCTGGAGATAGCCGCGCATCAGGTTGATGGCGTCAAGATGGTTGCCCTTGGTCCATTCCTCCTCGGCGGCCTCGTAGTCCGGATCTTTGCGGATCACGAAATCGCTCGCCATCACCGAACGTTCCGACCGGTCCCCGAGGTAGCGAGAGAAGTCGAAACCGACGAGACCAGCCAAGGCCAAGAGCGTGAGCACGAACAGGCCGAGCCATGCGAACGAGCTCGAACGCTGGCCCGCGGCGGGCCGTCCAAGCGAGGGAACGACAGGCGGCTTCGCCTTGCCGTCGGTCACGCCCGGCGTCGCGGCGACGACGTTCGTGGTGGTGCTGTTCCCGGCGAGAGGCGTCGCATTGGTCGCGGCGGGATCCGCAGAGGCTGCCGGCGCGAGGTTGGCCGGCACCGCATCGGCCACGGCGGTATCGTTCGTCGCCGCAGGATCCGGCGCGATCGCCGTGAGGTCGGCAGGTCCGATTACCGAGATCTTCTTGTAGGAGCTGCTGAACCGGTCGAAGCAGGTGGCAGCGGCCACGAGCAACGCGACGTAGAGAAAAATTCGGAAGGCGGACTTCATCGGGACGACGCGCGGCACCTTAGGCGGAAGGGAACGGACGGGGAAGACGATTCCCCGGAAGCACCAAGAAGCCGTCCAGCGATGATCAATCGACCTGTCCGGTGATGGCGACCTGATAGAACCGAGCCGCGGCGGTGACCGGATCCGTCACGACGGCATCGGCGTCCTGGAGCTTGGAAACGATATTGGTCAGCGGCTGCCACGCGCCGTCGGCGGCCCGGTCGCGGACGCTCACGGTGTAGATGTTACCGGCCAGCGCGCGGAATCCGAGCTCGGATGAGTCGCCGCGGAGGACGATGCGGTCGAACCGGGCGACCGGCGTCGGCGTCGGCGTCGGCACCGTGAACTGGACGGTGAGCACGGGCGAACGGGCGGCGTCCTCGCGCGAAGCGACGCGCTTGGCGTTGCCGCGCACGCTCTCCTGCTGGCTCACCAGCAGCCAACCGAAGTTCGCGGCCGGATCCTTGGCCCAAGCCTGGACGTCCGCGACCAGATCAGCGGTCGAGGCGAAGGTGTAGTTCGCCGGGCCGCCCAAGATCGCGGTGCTGCTGCTCGCGGTCGCGAAATCGGTGCCGGCCGATCCGCCCGGAGCACCCCAGGTGCCTTGGCCGACAACGGCGGCTTGCCAGGTCGCCTCGCCGCTGCTCGCGACGGCACCAAGCGTCCCGGCTTTCGCGCCTTCGCCCCAGGCCCGCGCCATGCGGTGCGCGCCGATGGTCTCCTTCGCGCCGCCGGGACGCTGCTTCACGACGGTGAGTTGCAAGGCCACGTTGGTGACCACCGCGCCGGCGGGCAACGTGCTGAGGTCGAACTTCAAGAGGACCCGTCCTGGATCGCTGCTGTTGTTGATCGTGCCGAGCGGGAGAGCGCCTTCCTTGCCGAAGTTGCTGGTCGGCTTCGCCGCGAAGATCGAGGTGTCGGCCGCCGGTTTGAATTGGATGGAATCCGCGCGGACGACCACGACCGACAACGCGGACAAGACGAGGACCAGGCGGCAGCAACGCATGACGTGACCGTGTCGGGCGGTCCCGAGCCGGTCAAACCGGAAGGCGGGCGGGATCTGATGCAGAGCAACGCGCTCGGTGGGACCGCATCGTCCCGGTCGAGCGCGGAGGCGGCGGCCTAACGCCGGAAGGCCTGCGTGACCTTCAGCGTCACCGTGCCGAGGTCGATGGGTTCCGACGACGGCTCTTCGGGGACGGAGAACGTGATGTTGTCTCCCCCGGCCGCGACCACTGGCCTGCCGTCGATGTCTTCGCCCATCGCCAGAGCCGTGATGGTGTAGGTGCCGGGCGGCACTGCCTCCGCGACCAGTGTGTCGTCCGGTCTCGGCATCATGGAGAACCGCATCCTGGCCGCGTTCTCGTCGAGCCCGAGGCAGCCGCTGATCTCGGCCAAAGTGCGCTTCTCGAAGAAGCGCAGCAGCACGGCTTCGCGGTCCGCATCGCGGAGGTCGTGCATCGCGTCGTCGAGCGCCGGGCGCAGCCGGTCCCAGTCGGGTCCTGGGCCGCCGTCCTGGAGAAGCCGGTCCATCACATAGGCCTCCTGTTCGCGCTGGCGCCGCCGCTGTTCCGTCCTCCGGGCGTTCGCCGCGAGGTAGCGGGTGCTCGTGTACAACCAGCCCGTGAGCGACGTGTGAGCGGTCAGCCGCCGGGCTTTGCGGGCGAGGTCGGTGAACACCGCCTGCGTCGCGTCTTCGGCGGCAGCAAGGTCGTCGCCCGTCTGCCGCGCGGCGGCAGAATGGACCAGCCCTGCGTACCGCCCCACCAATTCGGTGAAGGCGGCTTCGCTGCGGTCGTCCGCGAACCGGCGGAGCAATTCTTGGTCGGTGAGCGCCATCTCACCTGGATGACAACCGCCGCGGCGCGGACCGCACAGGATTTTCCGGACCGCGCCGGGACCCGGGTGCCGGCACAAAACGTGGCTTGCCTTGGCCGGTCTCGTTTTTCAGTGTCCACGAATACTCGCCGCCGGTCGCTCGATGCCCGGTCGCCGCAGGACCTCGCATGGAGAACGAAGAGACAATCCAACTGATCGGGACGGTGTCCCAGGTGCTGCCTGACAGCACGTTCCTCGTGCGATTGCCCAACGGGCACGTCGTCTTCGGGCACATCTCGGCCAAGATGCGGAAAGATCTCGTCGGCTTCAGCGTCGGCGACAAGGTCCAGGTCGAGATGTCTCCCTACGACCTCGGCAAGGCGCGCATCACCGCCCCAGCGAGATGACGCGCGGTCGGCGGTCCTCGGCCGGGCATGCGGAGCGGATCAGCCGAGGTCCGGAAGGCCGGGCACGACCAGCTTGAAGCGCGGGATGCGCGTGAACACCCGTCGTCCGCCCTCGTCCAGCCCGAGGTAGGCCCCCTCTGCTTCCGCGGTCTGGGTGCCGATGATGTGCCGGCTCTCGTAGGTGAATTTTTCCCCGGGCGGGATGCGCGGCGTCTCGCCCACCACGCCGTCGCCTTCGACCACGAGCTGGGTGCCGTCGTCGTGCGTCACCACCCATTTGCGTCCCTTGATGGTGACCGCCACCAGGCTGTCGTTGTGGATGCTGATGCGATAGATGAACGAGTGCGGCCGGTCCGGCGATTGCTCGGGGCTCAACCGCTGGTAGCGCAAGCGGTCGATCGTGACCCTAAGGCCTTCAAGTTCCATCGGGGCGATGTCCATCGGGATCGACCCTATGAACGGGCACCGGCGGATACAAGCGACGGCTGGGGCAGGTGACGATCCGAAGTGGGCATCCAACGGAGCGCAGGTCTTCAACCTGCCGTTGCACCGAGTTGTGTCCGGCAGGGCGTGCGGAGGGACCCGAGCGCTTGGACGAAGGTGGCGTGTGGCGGACCAGAAAGTGCGCCCTCCCAAGAGGGCACGGTTCTCAAAAGCGCCCGGTCAGAAATCGGTGTCACGTTCCACGCTTCCCGTTCTGCGTTCCCGGCTTCTTCCGCTGGCTCAGCCCTTCTCGATGCAGGCGTAGGCGTTGTGGTTGTGGATGCTCTCCTGGTTCTCGGCCTCGACCCGGTACCAGGTGATCTCGCGCCGTTCGTTGAGCTTCAGGGCGACGTTGCGCACGAGGTCCTCGACGAACACCGGGTTCTCGTAGGCGCGCTCCGTCACGGCCTTCTCGTCCTCGCGCTTGAGCAGCGAATACATCTCGCTGCTGCCGCTGGACTCGATCAACGCGATGAGGTCCTCGATCCACACGATCCCTTCGGAGCGCACCTGGACGGTGACTTCGCCGCGCTGGTTGTGCGCGCCGTACCGGGAGATGGCCTTGGAGCAGGGGCAGAGGGTCGTGACGTTGGCCTTCACCGTGAGCATGAAATCGAGGTCCGTGCCGCAGAGCGCGGCATCGAAGCGGATGGTGTAATCCATCACGCCGGCCTTGCCGGAGACGGGCGCCTTCTTGCAGAGGAAGAACGGGAACTCCATCTCGACGTGCGCGTTCTGCGCGTGGAGCTTGGCCTGCATGGCCCGCAACATGTCGGGGATGTTCTCGACGTGGACGACGCCGCCGTGGGCGTTGAGCACCTCGACGAACCGGCTCATGTGCGTGCCCTTGAACTCCTGCGGCAGGTCCACGAAGAGCCCGATGGTCGCGACGGTGCTCTGCAGCGTGCCGGCGTTCTTGTCGCGCACCTGGACCGGGAAGCGCAGGCCGCGCACGCCCACCTTGTCGATGCGCAGCTTGCGGTGGTCCGGTTCGCTCTGCTGGTCAGCAAGGGGTTTGGAGATCGGCTGTGGGACGGTAAGGGTGTCGTGGGCGCTCATCATCGGGATCTTCAGAAAGGACCTGCTTGCGTCCTCATACGGCAAACTAGCATCGCTCCTTGGGGCCGCAAACGTGGTTTCCCGGGGAGGCCGGGACGCGTTGAAAACTCATCGAGACGGCAAGCGACAAGTCGACGAGTCTCAATGTTCCGAAGGCCCCGCGAGCATGGCGGTCCCGTGGCTTTCGATCGGCGGCCTCGCGCCGTTCACGCGGCGATCGGGCGCTTCCAGATCGGCACCACGCGCTTCATCTCGTCGATGAGCCATTGGCTGGCCTCGAAGGCTTCCTTCCGGTGCGGCGCGACGACCTCGACCCACAGCGAGGGTTCGCCGACCTTCACGACGCCGAGCCGGTGCACGAGGCGGACCGATCCGACCGGCCAACGCTGCTCCATCTCGTCGAAGAGCAGGCCGAACTGGCGTTCCACCATCGCGCGGAACCCTTCGTAGCCGATGGCGCCGATGGGCGAACCGTCCTCGCTGCCGCGCACCACGCCGCTGAACACGATGGCGGCGCCCATGCCCGCGGACATCTGCCGGCCGGCGACGAGCGCGGGCTCGTCGATCGGGTCGTCGGTGAGGAGGAGCGTTCGGCGCATGGGACGGAGAGAGGGGGGTTCAACCGCCTTGGACCGGCGGGAAGAGCGAGACCTCGTCGCCCGGCCGGAGGACCTGGTCCGCGCTCGCGTAATCGACCCCGACGGCGATGAGCGTCGAGTTGCGCAAGGCGCCGAGTTTCGGGTGGAGCGCGTAGACCGCTCGGAGCACGTCCTCGACCGGGGCGGCGTCCGGTACATCGACGTCCAAGCGCGCGCTCCCGGCGAGATCGCGGAAGTAGGACCAGAGATGGACTGGGACGGTCATCGGCAGGCGGTCGGACAGACGGTTTTCCGTGGCGGGACGAAGGGCGATGCTCTCGTTTCCCCGGTCGGCCTAGGCCTTCGCGGTCTCCTTCGCCCAGGCGTCCTTCAGCGAGATCGTGCGGGCGAACACGGGACGGCCCGGCGTGGAATCCTTCGGGTCGGGCCAGAAGTAGCCGAGGCGCTCGAACTGGTACCGGGCGTCGGGGATGGTCCGCGCGAGTGCCGGTTCCAGCTTGGCCTGAACGACCACGCACGAGCGGGGGTTCAGCACGGTGCGGAAATCGCGTCCGTCCTTCTCCGGCAGCTCCTCGGTGAAGAGCCGGTCGTACAACCGCACCTCGGCGTCGATGGCATGGGACGCGCTGACCCAGTGGATGGTGCCCTTGACCTTCTTGCCGGCATCGGGGCCGCCGGAGCGCGTGTCGAGCAGGGCCGTGCCGCGGAGCTCCACGACCTCGCCGGCAGCGTCCTTCACCACCTCGTCGCAACGGATGATGCAGGCGTACTTGAGCCGGACCTCGCCGCCCGGCCGGAGACGGAAATACTTCGGCGGCGCGACCTCCATGAAGTCGTCGCGGTCGATGAAGACCTCGCGGGTGAAGGGCACCTTGCGCGTGCCGGCGGACGGATCCCCGGGATTCTCCACGGCCTCGACCTCGATCACCTCGCCCGCGGGGATGTTGGTGAGCACGACCTTGAGCGGGCTGAGCACGGCGAGCCGGCGGAGCGCGACGGTGTTGAGCGCGGTTCGGACGACGTGCTCGAGCACGGCGACGTCGGTGAGGCCGTTGAACTTCGTCACACCGATGGCGGTCGCGAAGATCCGCAACGCCTGCGCCGGAACGCCGCGACGGCGGAGGCCGGAGATGGTCGGCATGCGCGGGTCGTCCCATCCGGTGACGAGCTTCTCCTCCACCAACTGGAGCAGCTTGCGCTTGCTCATCACGGTGTAGCCGAGGTTGAGGCGGGCGAACTCGATCTGGCGGGGCAGGGGAGCGGGAAGGTCCAGCGCGGCGAGCAGCCAATCGTAGAGCGGCCGGTGGACCTCGAACTCCAGCGTGCAGACCGAGTGCGTGATGCCCTCGACCTGGTCGCTCAACGGATGGGCGAAGTCGTACATCGGATAGATGCACCACTTCGAGCCGGTGCGGTGGTGCTCGGCGTGGCGGATGCGGTAGAGCGCCGGGTCGCGCAGATGGACGTTCGGTGACGCCATGTCGATCTTGGCGCGGAGCGTCCGAGCGCCGTCCGGGAACTCGCCGGCGCGCATGCGGGCGAAGAGGTCGAGGTTCTCGGCGGCGGTGCGGCCGCGGAACGGGCTGTCCTTGCCCGGCTGCGTCGGCGTGCCGCGGAACTCGTTCATCTGCTCCGCGGAAAGGTCGCAGACGAACGCCTTGCCCGCCTCGATCAACCGGACGGCGGCCGAGTAGAGGCGCCCGGAATAATCCGAGGCGTAGAAGGGCTCGAGCGCGGTGCCGGGCTTCGCGTCGACGGCGAGCACGACCTGTCCGTCGTCGGCGCCAATCGGCTTGAGGCCGAGCTGGTCGCCCGCCCAGCCGCCGATGAGCCAGTCGACGTCCATGCGGATGGAGTCGACGTACTCGGTGTCCTCCTTCGTCGGGTTGGTGTCGTCCATCCGCAGGTTGCAGATGCCGTCGAACTGTCGGGCGATGCCGAAGTTCAGGCAGATCGACTTCGCATGGCCGATGTGGAGATAGCCGTTCGGCTCGGGCGGGAACCGGGTATGGATGCGGGTATGCTTCCCGCTCGCGAGGTCGGCGGCGACGATGTCGCGGATGAAATCGCTCGGTTCGGCGGGGGCGGGGACGGCGTTGGGCACGGGCTCAGACATACAAAATAGGCGCGGATGGTTAAGGCGGGAAGCCGCCGAAGTCGAGGGCAGCGTCCAAGCCGCGTGCGGTCCGGAGCACCGGAGGAGCACCGCCAGCGACCGGGAGTCGCGCGCGGCCGTGGAACCGGTCGCGTGTCGGACGCGCCCAAGCGGACACGCCGGAGACGAAGAAAGCCGGCCCTCCCAAGGAGGTGCCGGCCGGAAGCTCCCGGGGGAAAAGAAAAAAGCGGGCTTGGGGATGACACACGGTTTCATCGCCCAAGCCCGCCGTGACCGCTGCCACTCAGCAGCAGAAAATTGGTTGGGTGCGCCGCTATTGATGACCGGCGCACCCGGTGCTGGTCAAGGAACCACTTGACCGCGGATCTCACCGCCGCCGAAGGCCGCGGTGTGGACGTTGAAGTACGTCTGGCCGGCAGCGATGCCGTCGGCCGTCGCCTGGTCGACCGTCGCCTGGCCCACGAAGAGGCCCGAGGTGCCGAGGGCGCCCGAGGGGACCAGCGCGAACTTCACGCCGACCGCCGCGTCCGCGCCGCCCAGACCGTGCAGGTGGTACGCCACCGGTGCGGCCGTCAGGCCCTGGTAGCTCACCACGTAGGTCGCCGTCAGACCGTCCAAGGCCAGAAGGCCCGTGCCGCTGCCCGCCGTCGTCACCGCCGTCGGGCGCTCGCTGGCGCCGTTCAAGGAGGCCTTGAACAGCTTCACCGTCTTGGTCGTGCCGTCCACGATCCGGAAGAACCCGGCGAACGAGGCCGTCGGGATCGTCGTGGTGCGGGCGGTGGTGGTCTGGAGGTCGATCCACGCATCGGTCACACCGAGTTTTCCCTGCACGAGGAACGGCCCGTTGCCGCCGGTCCAGTTGAGGACGACGCCGGCCGCGGTGACCGCGGGGGCGGTGAAGGCCACACCCGTGGAAACCGGGGCTTGGTCGAGGCTCTTGCCAGCGACGCCGCGGAGGTAGATGGCCGCGGCCTCGTTGCCGGTCAGCTTGCGGCGCCAGATGCCGAGGTCGTCGACGACCATGTCGATCTCGGCGCTGTTGCCGTCGGTGTAGACCCCCGTGCCGTCCTGTCCGATGTTGACGACTTGACCGAGATCATCGGTGTCGATGTTGCCGAGGGTGCCGGTCGGCACGGAGGACGAGAGCACGCCGTCGACATAGGAATCCAATGTGCCTTTGCGGCCGACCGCGACGGTCAACAGATGCCAAGCGGCATCATTCAAGGTGGCGGCGGGCTTGGTGCTGTTCTTGGTGGCGGTCGCCGGACCGGTCAGGTTGACGCGGAAGATACCGCCGCCCTGGGAGAAGATGCCCCAGCCGCGGTTGTTGCTGGAGTTCCAGTCCTTGTTGGAAATGTACGCTTGGTCGTCGGCCTGGCTGATCTGCTTGATCCACATGGAGACCGTGAAGTCGGTGCCGGTGGTCTCGTCGCCGAACTTGAGCGCCGCAGGGTAGCCCAAGGTGACGTACGCGTCGAGGGACTGGTCCTTCTTGTTGGTGATGTGGACGCCCTTGCCGATGATGCCGGCCTCGAAAGCGGGCTTGTTCTTGGTGCCTTGGGCGGTGCCGTTGACGCCGTTGCCGGAGGCATCGGCGTAGGTGTCGTCGAAGGTCAGATGCGCCACCAGGCCGGGCGTGACGTCGAGCGGCTCCGGCGAACCGGCGACGGTGAGCTTGGCCACTTGGCTCGTGACCGAGCCGCCGGCGTTGCTGGCGACGAGGGTGTAGTCACCGGCGTCGGCCGCGGAGACCTTGGCGATCGAGTAGGTGGCGATGGCGGCCCCGGCGATCGGGTTGCCGTTGAGGTTCCACTGATAGGTCACGCCGACGCCGGTCGCGGTGCCGGAGAAGGAGGCCGCAAGGCCAGCGATGCGGGAGACCGCGGCGGGCTGGACGGTGAAGACCGGTTTATCGATCGTCGAGACGCTGTAGAAACCGACGTCGTCGATGCCGAAGTACCAGCTGCCGGTTCCGGCGGTGGCGAAGCGGAGGCGGACGGCCTTTTCTTTGTCGGCCTTCGGCAGGCGGTAGAACTCGACGCGCTTCGACTCGGTGAAGTCGTCGTTGACGCGGGCGCTGATGAACGGTCCGAGGTCCTTCCAGGTGTTGGTGACTTGGTTGCCGATGAAGGCGCCGTAGTAGCCGCCGGCGTCATTGCCACCGGCGTCGGTGAACTTGGCCGTGTCACCTTGGGGCTCGATCAACGTCTCGTATCCGAGGGGTTTGCCGTCGGCACCGAGCTTGATGTCGGCGCCGTCGATGAAGATCACGACCGGCAACCAGGTCTTGCCGGCGTCGGTGGAGTACTCGACGGAGCCCATGCTGTCCTGGTTCTGCTCGTACATGCTGTGGAACGACAGATAGACGTCGGACTTGCCGGTCAGGTCGTAGTCTTTGCTGAAGAGGTACTGGACCTGGCTGCCGCCGCGGTTGTCGGATTCGGCGTAGGCGAAGTTGTTGGTCACGAGCGAAGTGACGCGAGCACCGTTGACGTATTGCTCGCCCACGGTGAAGCGGCGGAGCGCCTCCCATTGGACCTGGTCGGGAACGCCGAGGACCGGGTTGTTCAACGCCGCCTCCGGCGTCTTGGCGCCTTCACCGATGAACCACATGCGGTTCGAGGAGATGACCACCCAGCCGAGGTAGGAATCGGAGTTCGGGTTGTTCAGGTCGAGCCCCTCGGTGCGGGTGTCGGTGTGGTTCTCAGCGGTCCATCCAGCCGGGAGGGTCCCTTCGGCGATGGAATCGAAGTTCTCGAGGTAGATCGGAGCCGGCAGCTTGAGGTTGCCGAACGCGGCGGACTCGAAGGTGAACTCGTTGGTGCGCAGGTTTGCCGGGGTGGCATCGTCCGCGAAGGTCAGCTTGACGGTGTGCTTGCTGAGGACGTCCAACAATCCGGGCGGATCGTAGCTGATCGTGGTCTTGGAGCCGGCCTTGGACGCGGTGGACGCCGTCTTCACGCCGTCGAAGTAGAGAGCGACCGAGGCCGGATTGACCTTGGCCGGGGTACCGTCGACGAGGACGAAGCTGACGACCGTCGCGGGCGAGACGCCTTTGGCGTCGGGCAGCGGATTGGCGAGCGCGACATAGGGCGCGACGCCGCCGACGAGGGTGCTGTAGGCCTTGATGCCGTCCGCGGCATTGACCAGCACATGCGGATCGGCAGCCGTCGACGGTGCCGCGAACCAGGAGACGTTGGCGCCGCCGCCGCCCTGCTCGTAGGTCAGGCGGAAGGAATAGACGCCCGCGGCGGTGACGCTGAAGGTGAACGACGTGTCGCCCGCGCCGCGGCCGCCGTCGTACTCGCCGAGCTTGATCGAGGTGAGCTGGTCGCGTGAATCAGGGCCGGCCGTGACACGGAACCCGTCATCGCTGTTCACGATCATCGTGTACGTGCCGGGGTCGAGGTCGAGGTAGGCGACCGCTTCCAGCGCGATGTTGTCGGTGTTGTCCGAGGTGGACGGGACGCCGGGGAACGGGCCCGAGGCGCCGCCGCCCTTCTCGTAGTCGATCGCGGCCTTCTCGGTGTAGACGCCGTCGGCGCTGAAGCCGGTCTTGTCGGTGACGTCCGCGAACGGCAGGCCGGTCAGCGAGTTGATCAGCGTGCCGGCGAGCTGGGCCTCGGTGCGGGCGTTGCTGTTGGCCAGGGTGCCGGCGTCCTTGTAGGCCTGCACGACGCGGACCGCGAAGCCGCGGTTGGCGGCCGTGGCCGTGGAGCGCGGGTGAGCGAAGTTGGCGGGGATCGCCGTCTGTGCCCAGGCGGCCGAGGAGGCCGCCAATGCCAACGCCAGGACACTGGCGCGGCGGATGGTTTTTTTGTGTTGTTTCATAGTTTCAGTTCAGGTTACCGACCAAAAAATATCCCCATTACACGGGAAAGACCGGCGTCACTTGGACGCCCGGTACGAATCGAGCAGCGCAGCGGCATCGCGGTCGCCGTTCGCGGCCGCGGCGCTGAGCTTCTGGTTGACCGTCAGCATGGCTTGGGCCGCAGCGCCGCGTTGTTCCGCGGTGAGGTCGGGACGAGCCGAAAGGTTCCCGAGCTGGAGGAACGCCTTGGCGTCCTCGTTGGCCTTCATCGCGGCTTCGACATCGCCCGCGATGGCCTTGACGTCGGAAGGTGCGCCGGCGAACGCCTGCTTGATGGCTTCTTTCGCCTGCTCCGGGGTCTTCGCGACGCTCGCGCCCGACCGGCCGCAGCCCCACGTGGCGGCAAGAAAGAACCCCGCGACAAGAGCGAGGCTGACACGGTGGCGCGTGCTCATCGCGGGGTGTCCTTCGGTTCGGTGCCCGTGTACCAGCGGTAATCGACGCTGGTGTTGAGGCTGCGGAACGGGATGGTCGAGACGTGGCCACCGACCCAGAGCGTGGCGTTCTTACGGTTGTGGCGGAACCATTCCCACTCGAACCTGTATCCACCGTAGAGCGAGGAGAGCCCCTTCCATTGGGTCAGGATCTCGGCCTTCGGGTTCGTGCTGAACGCCGAGAGACTGTCGTCGCCGCCGTCCATCCGTTGCTCGGCCGCATCCTGACAGAGGATGGTGGTGTTCGGGTTCCGGAAGTCGGAGAGCTTGGTGTGCGCGGGCTCGTTGACGCCGTCGAAGCTTGAAGGCGAGACGAAGTACCGGTGCATGCCGTAGGACGCGTTGAGCCAGAACTCGTGCGGCCAGTGCGGGCGGGAAGAGTCGTCCCACCACTCGTCCACCTTTTTCGCGCCCGGGTCGCGGAACGTCTTCCGGCCGGCGACGCCGCCGAAATACTTCGCGTAGCCGACCGCCCAGTAGGCCTTGCCGTCCTTCGTGCCCAAGAGGTCGTTCGACGTCGGGTCCTTGGTCCACTGCCCGTCGTTCGGGAGGTACGGGTCGCTGGCGCCGTTGTCCTTGAGGAAGAACACCTGGCCGTTGTTGTCGTCGGTGTACATCGTCACTCCCAGATGGATCTGGTGGAGGTTCGACATGCACACGGCCTTCTGCCCTTCGGCCTTGGCGCGGGACAGGGCTGGAAGCAGCATGCCGGCGAGGATTGCGATGATGGCGATCACCACCAGCAGCTCGATCAGCGTGAACCCGGAGTTTCGATGTTTGGTCATTGGGCGACGCGGTTGCTCAAGTAGAAACAACCGATACGGTGGAGCTTGTAGGCTGCCACGGCACCGGCAGCCAGTTACGTTCGGGCATCGCGCGACACGCAGCTGTCACGGAAACCGTTGCTGACACGATGAAGAGACTCGCCGCCGTCCCGTCCGCCGGAGAATCCCCCATGCGGGGGAGCGCCCCGTTGCCGTCCTTGGCCGCCCGTGCCGCGGCCTGGCGCGACCGGCTCACGACCCGGAAGTATTCCGAGGCCGCGGCGGGCCTGACGGAGCCGGGGTTCTCGGTCCGCCTCGAGCACGGGAACCACGGGGCCTACTTCCCGCTCGAGACCCGGAACGAGAACGCCGCCGCCGCTCGCGCGGCCGGGCTCGCAGCGGAGCTGGAGCGGACCGGATGGGTCGGGTTCTGCGCGAAGCATCCGCGCGAGTTCGCGGCCGCGGTGTTCTGGCTCGACCGTCCGGTGGCCTGCACCTACGCGACTTTCTTCACCGGCGTCACGACCGAGACGGCCCCGCCGAAACGCACCGAGGGACGGCGTGTCTACCTGGTCGAGCCGGACGACGGGATCCGCCGCTCGCTGGCGCGCTGGGTGGGACGACAGCCCGGCAACGTCCTCGCGGGATCCGCGCTGCACGCGTCAGGCGCCTGCGTCGATCCGCGGCTGGCCGCCGCCGATGTGGTGCTGTTCAACCGCTTCCTGCCCGACGCCGCGGGCGAGGAGTTCCTACGACGGGTCCGCCATCTCGCTCCGCAGGCGCACGCTTTCAGCCTGGGGGTGTTCGCCGAGAGCGACGACATCTTCAAATCGGTCGGCGGAGTGAACGAGGGCTATTATCTCCGGCGACGTCCGCCCGAGTCGCTGCTCGACCCGATGGACGGCGCATGGGGCGCCAAGTCGCCGACCGCCGGCGCGCTGGACAAACATTTGCGCGGGTATTTCCTCAAGCTGCTCAGCGGCGAGACGCGCGACGCATCGGCCGACGGCGTCCGCTTCACCGGGCGCGAGCAACAGATCCTGCACTGTCTTTCCCGAGGGATGCCCGACAAGGAGATCGCCCAGCAGCTGGGCATGAGCCCGCTGACGGTGCATACGCACCTCAAGCACATCTTCGAGAAGCTGAGCGCGCACACCCGCACCGAGGCGGTGATGAAGTACCTGCAGAAGTGACGATGGGATCTCGGTGGAGAACCGGCGAAGAACAAGGATCTCTTCCCGGTTGGCGTTTGCCGAGAGGGCGGCGCGATGCTAGAAATCGGCGAGACGAAAGTGAGCACATGCAAACGGCCCAGCTGACCATCCAGGTTCCCGTCGAAGCTGCAGGCGTCCTCCAACGCTACGCAGAGGAACACCACACGACGCTCTCCGAGCTGCTGGTGCAGTTGGCCCGGAGACTCAGCCCGCCCGACGCACGACCGCTCCATCCGGACATCGTCGCCCTCACCGGCCTGGTCCCGGCCATGGTGGACGCGGAGGCGGCGTTCCGGGAACATCTGCTCGCCAAGCATCGGTGAAGATCCTGATCGACCTCAACGTCGTCCTGGATGTGGTGCAGGAACGCCACCCGCATCACGCCGATTCGGCGCGGATCTTGAGCCGCGCGCGCGAAGGCGAGTACATCGCTGTCTTCGCCGACCATGCCGTCACCACGCTCTACTATGTCCTCCGCAAGTGGAAGGACCGGGCGACCGCGGAGCAGAAGGTGGATTGGCTGCTCCTGAACTTCGAGGTGGGGGCGGCCGACAAAGCTGCCTTGCGGGCGGCTCGAAGTCTGAAACTTCCCGACTTCGAGGACGCCGTGGTCGCCGCCATCGCCGTAGGAAACGCGTGCGACCGCATCGTCACCCGGAATGCAGCCGATTTCGCTGGCTCACCAGTACCGGCGATCACGCCCGCCAGTTTCCTCAACCTGCTGGACCAGCGACAGCGGACGGCGGGATCGTAGCGGTTGAAACGAGGCGTGGCGCGCCCGCCAGCGCATGGATCGAACACCCTCTCTTCGAGAAGCTCGGCGCGCACACCCGCACCGAGGCGGTGATGAAGTACCTGCAGAAGTGACGCTGAGGAGGCGGGACAACCGGACCTGCAGGCTAGAAGCCCGCGGGGCCGGGCAGGCTGGAAGCCTGCTCTCCTGAATGCCCCGGCCGCCGGCCGCCGCTCACTTCGCCATCACGACGTCCGGCTCCAGCGGTTGGGTGCCGCGCACGGAATCCGCGATGCTCGCGACCTCGGTGTTCCGCTCGGGCGCGCCTTCCTGCTTGTTGAACTTCACGCTCACGATGCGGCTGACGCCCTGCTCCTGCATCGTCACGCCGTAGAGCACGCCGGCCATCGCGATGGTCCGCTTGTTGTGGGTGATGATGACGAACTGGCTCTGCACGATGAACCGCTGGAGCACCTTGATGAAGCGGTTGATGTTCGACTCGTCGAGCGGCGCGTCCAGCTCGTCGAGCACGCAGAACGGCGACGGCTTCACCTGGTAGATCGAGAAGAGCAGCGCCACCGCCGTCATCGTCTGCTCGCCGCCCGAGAGCAGCGTGATGGACTGGAGCTGCTTGCCGGGCGGGCGGGCCATGATGTTGATGCCGGCCTCCAGCACGTCGTCGCCCTCGACCAGCTCGAGGTCGGCTTTGCCGCCGCCGAACATCTCGGTGAACATCAGGCGGAAGTTGTCGCGGATCTTCTCGAAGGTCTCGACGAACATCGTCTTGGTCTCGTCGTTGATCTTGGTGATCACCTCGACGAGCTGCTGCTTGGCCTGGACCAAGTCGTCGTGCTGGGTGTTGAGGAAGTTGAAGCGCTGCTCGGTCTCCTCGTACTCCTCGATGGCCACGAGGTTCACCGGCCCGATCTCGTCCACCTTCTTCTGGAGCACGGCGACCTGTTGCCCGACGGCGTCCCAATCGGTGCTGAGCCCGGCGGCCTGCAGCTCGTCGAGCGAGATGGTCTCCACCTTGGCCTGGCCTTCGTCGGCGAAGGTGATCCGCAGGCCTTCGCCTCGGATGTCGTCGATGGCCGTCTGGTATTTGGTCTGGATGCGTTCGCGGAGGTTCTCCACGGCCATCGTCTTCTGCGCGAGCTCGACCTCGAGCTGGCCGCGGCGGGTCTGGTAGCCGGAGAGGCGGGCGCGCTGCTGGCGCAGCTGCTCGTCGCGGGCGCCGACCTCGGCCTCTTGCGCGGCCTTCTGCCCGACCCGCGCCGCGATCTGCTCGGCCACGGTCTGACGTTCGCCTTGGAGCCGGTCGATCTGCCGGCGCGACTCGGCGATGTCCTGGTCGAACTGCGCCTTGCGCCCGGCGAACGCGCCCAGCTCGCCCTGGAGGCGCTGCACGAGCGTCGTGAGCTCGCGGATGCGCTGTTCGAGCGGCGTCTTCTGCCGTGCGTGGCTGGCGCAGAGCTGCTCCTCGGTGGCGAGCGCGACTTTCGCGTCGTTCAAGGTCTGGTTCGCGGCATCGCGGAGCTGGCGCTTCTCCTCCATGTCGCCGGTGAGCTGCGAGACCTGCTCGGTCGCGGCCTGTTCGCGGCCTTCGAGGTCGGCGACCTGCGCGACCAGCTGGTCGCGCTTGGCGAGGCCCGCCTGCTCGTGGGCGGTGAGGTCGCGCAGCTCGTGGACGACGGTGTCGAACTTGGCACCGAGCGAGCGCCTCGAGTTCTGGAGCGCGTTGAACTCGCCCTGGCGCGTGGCGATGGCGACCTCATGCTGGCGCAGCTCGGTGCGGGCCTGCTCGAGGCTCGCCTGGAGCTCGGTCTGCTCGGCGTGCAGCGCCGCTTTGGCCCGGCTGGCCTCGTTGACCTGTTCGTTGAGCCTGGTGATCTCGCCCTGGAGCTCGGCGATCTGGTTCTTGCGGCCGAGGATGCTCGCGGGCGCCTTGCCCGATTGGCTGGCGGAACCGCCGGTGAAGATGCCGTTGCGCGTGAGCAGGTCGCCGCCTTGTGTCACGAAATCGGACTGCCCGCCGGTCTCGCGGAAAGCCGCGGTCGCGGCGGCAAGGTCGGCGACGATGACCGTCCCGCCCAGCAACGCCTCGATCAGCGGGCGCACGGACGCATCGCACTCGATCACGCTGAGCGCGGTCGGCCCATAGGGCGACGACGGCGCGGCGGCCCCGGGCGTGGGCCCGCCGGAAGGCGTCCGCAGTCCGAGCGCGGCGATGCTGGCGCGGCCCTTTTTGTTGGTGCTGAGGTCCGACAAGATCTGCGTGGCGGATTCCGGTTGCTGGGTGAGGACGAGCTGGAGGTGGTGGCCGAGGGCTGCTTCCACGGCGGTGACGTGCTCGCCTGGGACGCGCAGCTTGTCGGCGAGAGAGCCGAGGACGTCCTGGCTCTGCTTGAGCGCGGCGAGCGCGCCGGCGCCGAAGCCTTCGTGCTGGGTGTCGAGCTGCTCGAGCACGTTGAGGCGGCTGCGCTTCTCGGCCTGCTGGCGGACCACGGAATCGAGCGCCTGCTGCGCTGCGTTGATCTCGCCCTGGATGGAGCGGAGCCGGAGCTGGCGTTCCTCCAAGGTGCCGCGCGAGGTCTGGACCTGGAGCTTCTCCGTCTCGACCGCGAGCGAGAACTCGGCGAGCCGCACCTCCAGCCGCTCGCGCTCCTCGGCGAGGCCGACCTGCTCGGCGTTCAGCTTCTCCAGCCGGACGATGTTGCCCTGTTTCTGCAGGTCGAGCTGGTTGAGCTCGTTCCGGGCGCGACCGAGCCCCTGCGCCGAGGCGAAGGCGGCCGATTGCGCCATGCGGAGCGCCTCCTGCTTCATCGACACGTCGCGCTCGACGGCGCTGAGCGCGGTGCGCTTCTCCTCCAGCGCGACCCGCAGCTGCGCGAGCGACGCCTGCGAGACCTCAAGGCGTTCGGAGACGGCGACGAGCTCGTGCTCCGCGATGGACCGGCGTTCCTCGGATTGGGTGATGTCGTGCAGCGCCTGCTCGTTCTGGCGCTCCAGCTCTTGGAAACGTTGGCCGTTGAACTCGATCCGGCTCGCGTGGCGGTCGGATTCCGCCTTGAGCTCCAGGCCGTGCTGCTGGTCCAGCGAGATCTCCTGGTCCAGCTCGCTCAACCGTGCCCGCAGTTGCAGGATCTCGTCCTCGACCCGGATGACGCTTTCCTGGCAGATCTCCATCTCCTTCACGGTCCGCTCGGCCTGCGACTGGCGGTCGGTGATCTCTCCCTGCAAGATGTCGAACTGGTGCCGCGCCAACTGGGTCTCGAGGTGCTGGAGGTCGGCGGCGATCGCCTTGTAGCGGCGCGCCTTGCCGGCCTGGCGCTGGAGCGAGCCGATCTGGCGTTTGACCTCTTTGATGAGGTCCTGCACGCGGAGCAGGTTCTGCTCGGTGCTCTCCAGCTTCCGCAGGGCCTCCTTCTTCTGCCCCTTGAACTTGGTGATGCCGGCCGCCTCCTCGAACACCAGCCGGCGGTCTTCGGGACGGCTGGACAAGATCTGGGTGATGTTGCCCTGCGCCATGATCGAGTAGCTCGATTTGCCCATTCCGGTGCCCATGAAGAGCTGCTGGATGTCACGCAACCGGAAGCTG
>JBBRQL010000052.1:0-19810 GCA_038226425.1 Verrucomicrobiota bacterium | reverse complement strand
GTCCGTCACTTCGGATCGCACCCGTCATTGACGGGTGCGATCCGAAGTGGCGGTCAGAAGGGGTGGAGACGGGAAGAGATCGATCTGGAAAGCAGGAAAACAGGAACGGAGCGGGCAAAGCCTCGTTTTTCCTGCTTTCCTGTTTTCCAGATCCTCTCTCCGGCCGGTGTCTTCTCCAGAGCAAGTGCCACTCTCCGCTGTCCGCCACTTCTGATCGCACCCTCTAGTCGGCGGGGCAGAAATCGTGGGCACGGCAGCCGGTGCCACTCCGGGGCACACGCCGCAGTCCTGAGGACCCGCGATCCACGGGCGGTAACCATATCCCGGTAAGACGGCCCGATCACCTGCCGGTCGATCAACCGCGTTAGATAGGGAGGCTGTCGCCCTGCATGACATCCGACGGCCACGGGTGGACCACGCGAGCCGCTGGCGGGGCCTTGCCCGCGTCGTCCCGGTTGTCGCACTGTCAGCCCATGCAGACACGTCCGCTCGGCAAGACCGGGCTCCAGCTCCCGGTCCTCGGCTTCGGCGCGAGCTCGCTCGGCCAAGAATTCCGCAGCGTCACACTGGACGAGGCGGTCCGCAGCGTCCACGTCGCGCTCGACTGCGGCCTGAACTTCATCGACACCTCACCGTTCTACGGCCGCGGGATGAGCGAGGTGCTGCTGGGTGTGGCGCTCAAGGGCGTGCCGCGCGACAGCTACACGCTCTGCACCAAGCTCGGCCGCTACGACCTGCCGCACTTCGATTTCTCCGCCAAGCGCGTCGCCGAATCGGTGGACGTCTCGCTCCACCGGATGGGCACGGACCATGTGGACCTGATGCTCTGCCACGACATCGAGTTCGTGGAGATGCAGCAGATCGTCGACGAGACGATCCCGGCGCTGCGCAAGGCCCAGCAGGCGGGCAAGGTCCGCTTCATCGGCTTCAGCGGCTATCCGCAGAAGATCTTCCGCTTCATCTGCGACCAGGTCGGCGTGGACTGCGTGCTGAGCTACAACCAGAACACGCTGCAGAACACCCGGTTCGCCGACGAGACGGTCCCGTACCTCAAGGCGAACGGCGTCGGCGCGCTGAACGCGGGGCCGTTCAGCGCCCGCCTGTTGACCAACGCGCCGCTGCCCGTGTGGCTCAAGGAGCCGGAGGCGGTGAAGGCCGCCGCGCGCGCCGCCGCGGCGTTGTGCGCGAGCCGGGGCTCGGACATCGCGAAGCTGGCGCTCCAGTACAGCATCACGGACCCGGACATCACCTCGACCATCGCCGGCAGCGCGAACCCGGAGAACATCCGCCGATGGGCGCAGTGGGCCGCGGAACCGGTCGACCGGCAGCTACTAGCCGAGGTGCTGGCGATCTTTTCGCCGGTGAAGGACATCGGCCACACCGAGGGGCTGGCGAAGAACAACTAGGCCCTCGGGAGTGCGGAACGGGGATTGCGGATTGCGGATTGCCGACCTGGTCAGCGGGTCTTCTCAAAAGTCAGCGACGCGGAGTTGATGCAGAAGCGCTTCCCCGTCGGTGCCGGGCCGTCGTCGAACACGTGGCCGAGATGGCCGTCGCAGCGCGCGCAATGGACTTCCGTGCGCGTCATGAAGAACCCGCGGTCCTCGGTCGAACCGACATGCCCTTCGGCGATGGGCCTCCAGAAGCTCGGCCATCCGGTGCCGGACTCGAACTTGGCGTCCGCGCCGAAGAGATCCAGGCCGCACGCCGCGCAATGGTAGGTCCCCGGATCATGGCTGCGCGCGAACGCGCCGCTGAAGGCCCGTTCGGTGCCATGCTCACGCAGGACCCGGAATTGCTCGGCGGAAAGCTGCTGGCGCCACTCGGCGTCGGTCTTGGTGATCTTGTCTTTCATGTTCCAGGGAGCGGATGAGGTGACGGTGGCGGCGGGTGTCCCCACGGCCTCCGGCCGCGGCGCCGGACGGCATCCGGCGGACGTGAGGACGAAGGCAGCGGACAGGAGGATCGGGAGGATTCGCATGGGGGCTTGGGATGGAAGTTCAGGCGGCTCGGAGCGGTCTGCCCGTGAGCCGTTCGACAAAACCGACGTACTCGGCCGCTTGGTCGGCGAGCCGTTTCACGAGATCGGCGTCGGAGAACCGCCCATCGGCGTCGAGCGCCCCGCCGATTCCCGGGATGAAGACGCGCCGGGGGAAGATGTGGGCGTTGCGGTAGCCGAAGATCTGCTGGAGCTGCTCCACGCTGCGCAGCGCGCCCCACATGCCGGCGGCGAGCCCGACGAAGCAGACCGGCTTGCCATCGAAGCTCTCCGGGAACTTGAGATGGTCGATGAAGAGCTTCAGCACGCCCGGCATGGAGCCGTTCAACTCGGGCGTGACCACGACCAATCCGCTGGCGTCGAGCACGCCTTGGGCGAACGGCGCGAAAGCTGCCGGCTTCTCGGCGTAGGCGCCGGGCGCGAACAGCTCCAGCGGCAGGTCGTGGAGGTCGAGCACGCGGACCGGCACGCCGAGGTCGCGATAGATGCCTTCGATGACGGCGGTGACCTTGCGGGTGTTGGAGGCGGGACGGTTGGTCCCGGAGATGAGGGTGATCATGGATGAAGCGGAGGTGCCGAGCGCCGTCCGAGCAGTGTGTCTCGCGGCTGGAAGAAACCTTACCGACCTTGCCTCGGCACGCCAGCAAGGTCCCGCGCGGCCACAAGAAGGACAGGACTCCGTGTAAGTTCCAAGGACCGGACGCGACGAAACCGTAGGACCCTTAGAAAAACTGCCGGTCCAAAAGTTCCGTATGCACGACCACCCCCATGACGGATGCGTCTTGTCTCGCGCCCGCGAGGCGTTGCTGCCCAACTGTCGCGAGATGACCCGTCGCTCATCGCTCGCCCTCGATGCCCCGTTGCCTGTGGCCCAGCGCATCGGCATGGGGGCGCATCTGCTCTTCTGCGGGTTGTGCCGGCGTTACCGGGCACAGTTGGTCTGGCTGCGCCGCGCTTCGAGGGAAGCCGCTGCTGCTGCGCCGCTCCCGGGACCGCTCCCGCCCACGGCGACCTCGCGGATCAAGCACTCGCTTCGCGCGGCCGCCGCATCCATCACCGGATCCGCTTCATGACTTCGCCACGCCTCCATCCGGATCCCGCCGTCGTCCCGACCGGGGCCGAGCACCGGGTCCAGCCGGCAACGACCGGTCCTCGCTTGGATCCCGAGCGCTGGGTGGACGAACACGGCGACTACCTTTTCCACTTCGCGCTGTCGCGACTCCGCGACCCGGTGCTCGCCGAGGATTTCGTGCAGGAAGCCCTGCTCGGCGCTCTGAGGAGCCACGGGCGCTTCGAGGGCCGTTCCACCGAGCGGAGCTGGCTGACCGGCATCCTGAAGAACAAGATCCTCGACCATTTCCGCAAGGCGGGGCGAGAGACGTCGTTCACCGACCTCGAGTTCTACGGCGAAGAAGAAGGGCGCGCTTTCGAGAACCAGGCGTTCCCCGACCACTGGAACGCAGCCTTGGCGCCTTCCGAATGGACCGATGCCGGCGGTGCGCTCGACCGCGAGGAGTTCTGGCGCGTCTTCCACAGCTGCAGCGGCAAGCTGCCCGAGCGCACCGCGCGGGTCTTCATCCTCCGCGAGGTCGACGACATGCCGAGCGACGAGATCTGCGCGACGCTCGGCATCTCGCCGAACAACCTCTGGGTCATGCTGCACCGGGCGAGGTTGGCGTTGAGACGTTGCCTGGAGCTGAACTGGTTCGCCGCCCGGGGCTCCGCGGAGGAGGAATCATGAAGGGGCTGCTCAAGACGTTGCGGTGGCGGTGGATCCTGGTGCTCGCGGCCCTCACGCCGCCCTGCCGCCGCATCGTCCAGCAAGCTTCTCGCGCGCACGAAGAGCCGCTCTCCGGTCCCGACCGGTTCCGTCTCCGGATCCACCTGGGGATCTGCACCGCTTGCAGACGTTACCTCCGTCAGCTCGATTTTCTCAGGGAAGCTTCCGCCCGCTCGGACGAGAACATACCGGCCGCCATCCGAGCGCGGCTGGCTGAAGATGCCAAAGAACGGCTCAAGCAACGCCTGCGTTGCGAGCGTGTCGGGTGACCCGCTCAAGGCGTCGGTTGGAACCAGCCACCGACGGCTTGGAGCGGCGTCTGGCCGCGATCACCCATCACCCAGGCGGCGACCGAGAGCTTCTTCGAGTCACGAGCATCAGGCAGCGCCAAGTCGATGGTGGCGACAGCATCCGCGCCCTTCTTTGTCAGGGCCGCGGTGCTGGAACGCAGCACGATGAAACTGTGCCGCAGCTTGCGGCCGGCGTTCTCACCGCGCCGCACATCGCTCGACAGGTCGTTGCCCAGCCATGCGACCGTCGCCGAATGGCCGGCCGCGGTCCCCGCCGGCGGAGAGAAGCGCACCGTGAACCGGGAACTTCCGGTGGCCACGAGCTCGAGAACGCCGACATCCTCCTTGGCGGGCTTGGGCAGGCTGAACGGAAGCCTCCAGCCGCGCCATTCCTTGCCGTCGAGCACGAATCCTGGCGTGTAGATGCTCTCGCTGCGCCACGCGGCGGCGTAGCTCTTCTGGCGCTCGGTGTTCGCCGCCGATGCGAAGCGGTCCGGCCAGCCCAGCCCGTCCCAATAGTCGACATGCCACGCCACGGGAACGAAGTCGCGCCAAAGGCCGGGCTCGTCGGCCAGGTCCGCGACCCACTTCTCGGCGGGCGGGCAACTGCTGCATCCTTCGCTCGTGAACAGCTCGATCAACGCGGTCCTCCGCGGTCCGCTGCGGAACGTCGAAGGCGCGCCTGGATCCGCTGTCAGATCGAGGGCGACGCAGAACGGAAGGATCGTGAGAAACGACAGGGATGTTTTCATGAGGATGGTCTGGAGGACGGCAAGGGCCGGAAGGCACATCGCCTCTTGCCAGCTCTCCTGCTTCAGTCGGCGCAGGCGGCTATGGCTTACAGCGGTCGACGGACAAGACCTCCGATCTTGCGATGTAAGGCGACCTCACCGGCCGCGACACAATCGTCACAAGCGCGTCCTCCAGCACGCGCAGAGAACCGACAAGAACACACACATCATGTCCTATCCGAAAACCTCCTGGCGCTGCTTCGCGGCGCTGGCCGCATTCATCGCGACCTTCACGACGCTCGCCGCGCCGCTCGACTTCACCGTCGTGTCGCCGGTGGACGGACGGACGTTCCGGCTTGCCGACGCGCGAGGAAAGTACGTCGCGCTCCACTTCTTGCTGAAGACCGAATGCCCTTACTGTCTCCGGCACACGCGGGCCTACGCCAAGCGGTCCGAGGCAGCCGCCGACGTCACCCATGTCTTCCTCAAGCCGGACAGCGCGGCCGAGATCAAGACGTGGGCGGCCAAGCTCGGCGACGACGCGCCGAAAGGGTTCACCGTCTACCGCGACGCCGACGCCAAGCTCGCCGAAGCGTTCGGCATCCCGGGCGGCTACGCGTTCCACGGCGAGACCGTCCACTATCCGGCGCTCGTGCTGCTGGATCCGGCCGGCAAGGAAGTGTTCCGCCACGTCGGCAAGGACAACAGCGACCGCTTCGCCGCCGACAAATTCGAGGCGAAAATCACCGAGCTCAAGGCCGCCGCGAAATCTAGCCCGAAGAAACCATGAGCGCTTGCCGCATCCATCGCACCGCAAGCTGGATCTTCCAGATCATCGCCGCGGCCATCTTGTTCCAGACGCTGTTCTTCAAGTTCACGGGCGCCGCCGAGTCGAAGCACATCTTCATCGTGCTCGGCGTCGAACCGTGGGGACGCATCGGCACCGGCATGGTCGAGTTGGTCGCCGTCGGCCTCCTGCTCAGCGGCCGCCACGCCGTCCTCGGAGCGCTGCTGTCGCTCGGCCTGATCAGCGGCGCGATCCTCAGCCATCTCACCAAGCTCGGCGTGGTCGTGCAGGACGACGGCGGGCTGCTCTTCGCGCTGGCGGTGACCGTGTTCGGGGCGAGCGCGATCGTGGTCTGGTTGCGGCGCTTCCAGATCCCGTACGTCGGCCCGCTCTTGTCGTCGTCATCGCGCGCGAGCTGCGGCCTCGGGGCCGGACCTTGACTGAGGCGGAGATTTCTCGCGACGATGTAAGGAAGGAACGGCCAAACCGACCAGAAACCAGTGCAACGGACCCACATAACGCTTCCGCCTCTCTCGACCGCGCTCGCCGATGACCGCTTGCTCGAAGCCCGGCGGATCATCGATGCCGCGGTGGAGATCCTCCGCCAAGGCGAGGACCTGCTCGCGCTGTTGCCGGCGGAGACCTATTCGCGGACCATGCCGGTCGCCTTCGACGCCTCCATCGGCGGCCATTACCGGCATTGCCTCGACCACTTCGCCAGCGTGCTCGCCGGCTTCGACCGCGACATCGTCGACTACGACCACCGGGAACGCGACCCGCGCATCGAAAGCGACCCTGGCTTCGCCCGGGAAGCGACCTCGAAGCTCCGCGCCATGTTGGAGCGTCTCGATCCCGCGATGCTCGCCGAGCCCGTGCTGGCGCGCTGCGAGGTCAGCTACGACCAAGGCCGGTCATCGGTCACCGGATCGACGTTGGGACGCGAGCTGGTGTACGTGATCGCCCACGGGATCCACCACTACGCGCTCATCACCGTGATGGCTCGGCTCCAAGGAGCGGAGTTGCCGCCGGAATTCGGCGTCGCGCCATCGACGGTCCGGCATCGGAGACCCGAGGGCTCGAACTGATCCGCGCCGATGCCACCTGCTCTCTCTCCGCACGAGCTCCCGGCGGGCTTCTACGGTTGGAGCGCCTTGGCCCAAGCTTCCGCGCTCGGCCTGGCGACGTTCGTGCAAGAAGACGTGCCGACGATCTCGGCCGCAGTGCTCGCGGCGACGGGCAAGCTCGCTTGGCAGACGGGGCTCTTGGGCTGCTTCCTCGGCATCTGGGCCGGCGACGCGCTGCTCTATCTGCTCGCACGATGGCTGGGCCGGCCGCTGCTGGAGCTCGCCTGGGTCCGCCGTTTCGTTCCGCCTGGTTCGGTGGAACGCAGCGAGCGTTGGTTCTCGGAGAAGGGCACGTGGCTGCTCGTCACCAGCCGGTTCATCCCCGGGACGCGCTTGCCGACCTATCTCGCCGCGGGCTTCCTCCGGCTGCCGTTCGGGCGGTTCCTCGCCGTCACCGGCATCGCGGTCGCGGTGTGGACGACCTCGATCTTCGGGCTGGCGCTGCTGGTCGGCGACAGGCTGGTCGGGTGGTTGCAGCGATGGGACCGCGGCGGGGTCGGTCTCCTTGCACTCGTCGCCATCGGCTTCGTGCTGGTGAAACTCGCCGGTCGCGCGGCTTCGCATCTGGCCCGTGCGACGGGGCGCAGACGCTCGCCAGCTTCGTTCCGGACACGCGCCGCGGCGTTCTGGGGTCGCTGGACGCGTTGGGAGTTCTGGCCCGCCTGGCTCTTCTACGCGCCGGTAGTGCTCCGCTACGCGTGGCTCGCCCTGCGCCATCGCGGGCTGACGCTGCCGAGCGCCGCGAACCCCGGCATCACCACCGGCGGCCTGGTGGGCGAATCCAAATTCGCCACGCTTCGCGACCTGATGCGGACGAGCCCCGGGTCCACCGCGGAAGCTTGGCTCCTGGAGACCGGGACGGCTGAGGAACGGATGCGCGTGCTCGACACGCTCCGCTCGGCGCACGACATCGCGTTCCCATTCATCCTGAAGCCCGACCTCGGTCAACGGGGCATGGGAGTGAAGCTCATCCACCACGACGACGAGATGGCGGCCTACCTCCGCGACAACGCCGCGCCGATCGTGGTCCAGCGCTACGTCCCGGGACCGCTGGAGGTCGGCGTCTTCTACTACCGTTTCCCGCACGAATCCTGCGGCCGGATCTTCGCCGTCACCGAGAAGGTCTTCCCGGTGCTGGTCGGCGACGGCATCCACACGGTGGAAGAGCTCGTGTGGCGGGACGAGCGCGCGCGCTTCGTCGCAAGCCGATACATCGAGCGCTTCGCGGCCCGCCGCGACGAGGTCCTCGCCGTCGGCGCGACGTTGCGGCTGGTCGAAGCGGGCAACCATGCGCAAGGCTGCATCTTCCGCGACGGAGGGCGCTTCGCGACCGAGGCGTTGGCCGACCGTATCGACGCGATCTCGAAGGGCGTGCCGGGCTTCTTCATCGGACGCTACGACCTGCGTTTCACCTCCGAGGAAGAACTTCGGGCCGGACGCGGTTTCCAGATCCTCGAGCTCAACGGCGCCGCCGCGGAGGCCACCAGCATCTACGACGCGCGCAACTCCCTCGTCTCCGCCTACCGGACGCTCTTCCGCCAATGGGGCCTCGTGTTCGCGATCGGCGCCGCCAACCGGGCGCTCGGGGCGCGACCGACCGCACCGCTCGAGCTCATCCGCATCTGGCGAGCCGCGAACCGTCTCATCGCGACCTACCCGCTCGCCGACTAAAGCCCGCGGACCGCGTCCTTCCCTCCCCCGCTCCGCATGTGTTCCGTCACCTTCTGGCCCCGCCGCGGCGGCTACATCGTCGGCATGAACCGCGACGAGAGCGTAGCGCGCGTCGGGGGGCTTCCTCCGTCGCGCGCCGAGGTGGAAGGCATGTCAGTGCTGCATCCACGGGAACCGGCCGGCGGGACTTGGATCTCGGTCAACGACCGCGGGACCGGCTTCGCACTGGTCAACTGGTACGCGGTCGCCGCGCGGGCACCGCGGCCCGTGGTCTCGCGAGGCGAAGTGGTCCTGCAGCTCCGGGCTGCGCGGACGCCCGACGAAGCCGAGGTCCGTCTCCGGAGCCTGGAGCTCGCGCGCATGGATCCGTTCCGGGTCATCGGCTTCTTCGCGGACGACCCGGACGTCGTGGAATGGCGCTGGGACGTTCGTGAGTTGGTGCGGATCCAGCACGACTGGTCACCGATGCAATGGCTCTCGTCCGGTCACGACGAACCGGCTGCGCAACAGGTCCGCGGCGGCACGTTTGATTCGGTCCGCGACGAACCGGATGCCGGCTCGGTGCCGTGGCTGCGGCGCTTGCACGCGTCGCATGCCCCGGAGCGAGGCCCCTTCTCGACCTGCATGCACCGCACCGACGCCACCACGGTCAGCTACACCGAGATCGAGGTCGACCTCGGATCGGTGCGCATGGACCACAGCACCGAGGCCCTCTGTCGCGGCGCGGCCGTATCGACGGAGACGCTGCGCCGGGTCGACTGAGGAGCGTCCTCTCGACCGGGTTTCAGCCGGAACCTTACAGATAGTTCAGGGTGGAACGGCCAACCTGGCCGTTCTCGGCGGCAACTTGCCGCCGAGCTTCGGCACGAGGACGCACCCACCGGAATGTGCGTTCCCGGCGCACCCGACGTGGCGGGCTGGTGGCCCGTTCCACCCACCCTTTGACTGCATCGTTCCGGCTCAGCGCCAGTGGCCGAAGAAGATGACCAGCGCCACGAACGCGACGATGCCGAGCACGGTGAAAAGGATCTTCACCCAGCTCTTCGGATAACGGCCCGCGATGGCGCCGGTGTAGCCGTTGACGACGACCTGGTAGCTTTTGTCGTGGTAATCGTAGGTCAGCAGCCAGACCGGCGCGAGGATGTGCTTGAAGGTCTGGCCCGACCAATCGGCGCTGACCTGGAGGCTGCGGTGCGTGTCGCCCGGCACCTGTCGCGCACACATGTCGTGGAGCTTCTGCGTCATCACCTCGCGGCTGCTCTGCGCCGCCGCGACGAGGTCGATCTGGTAGCGTTCGACGACCCAGCCCGCGAGGAAGCCGGCCTGGTACGGGACGAGTTCCTTCGTGGGATAGCCCTGCACTTCGTCGAGCAGACCGCGGTCGACGCCTTTGGAGGCGCACACCAGTTCGTCGTCGAAGAAATGGTCGAGGCTGCCCCAGCTCGGTTCCCAGCGGGTGTGCTGCACCTGCCGCGTCTGGGTGTTGCCGTTGCTGTCACGATAGGTCTCGGTCACGTAGTAGTGGTAGCCGCTCTCGGCGGTCCAATCGGCGTGCGTCTGCGCATCGAAGGTCCAGTACGGGATGTAGATCCCGTGGAGCCGGTCGGTCATGGCCCGGGTCCCGAGCGCGTTCGGCGCCCACCATCGTCGGCCGTACCATTCGCGGACCGTGTCGCGCACCTGGGAGTCCGCGAGCTTGAACGGAAGCAGGCTCTCCGGCCGGAACGCTTCCTTCACCTCTTCGTAGGCGACCAGCGCCGACGACCCGCAGAAATCACATCGCTGGCCGACGCGCGCCGGATCGAAGACCGAGATGGCTTGGCAGCTCTGGCAGCGCACCTGCACGCGCTCCGCCTCCCATCCGCGCTTGCCGTCCATGCCGCGCAGGGCGGAGACGAGGTCATGCTCTTGGATGCCACCTTCGCCGCCGGGCGCCATGTCGAGCGTCGCGGGGGACGCCGTGCCGCAGAAGCCGCAGACCAGCGCCTGCTTCGCCGGGTTCCACGTCGCCTCGGCACCGCACGCCGGGCAATGGAACTTGTTCTGGGCCGTCGCGGAGACCGGCGGGATCTGCGGAGGAACGTCGTCGCTCATCGGGTGGATGATTCAGTGTGTAGCAACCGACGTGAGGAGGCTCATTTCAAATGCGGAATGCGGAATTGGAAAATCAGAGCCTCCTCACGTCGGCTGCTACGTGCATCGGAATTTCTTCATCCGAGCGAACCAATCGGCCAGCCGGGGCAGGCTGGACGGGAACGGGTTCCAATCGTTGAAGGTCAGGTTGGCCAGCACACCGAAAAGCGCGAAATCCGCGTAGACCGGCTGCGCGCCGAGCAGGAACGGCCGGGCCACGAGCATCGCGTCGTACGGTCGCAGTAGGCTTGCGGCCTGCGTCGATAGCGCCTCCCGGCCGCCTCGCCACTGGTCGATGCAGCCCCGGCCGTAGCGGCGCTCCTTGTGCCGGATGACCATCGTCCGCTCGACGAGGTCCGCGATGGCCGGCACGTGGTGGATGTCCGCGAGCTTGAAGGTCGCCCCTTCCACCTCGCCCTCGATGTGCGGCACAAGGACCGCCTGCACACCTTCATGCTCAAGCGGGAAGAGTCGTCCCTTGCCCCAGGTCCGGTCCACGTAGCGCGCCACGTCCAGCCCGTCGGAGCCGCCTTCCGATCCGTCGAAGACGATCTTGCCGTCGTGCTCCAGCACCGGGACCTGATAATGCGCTCCGCCGGTGAGACGGATGACGACGCTCCGGTCGGCGTTCGAGATGTCCACGATCCGGTGCTCGACGCCGAGCGCACCCAGAGCCCGCGTGATGGGCAGGCAGTAGGGGCTGTGGGGGAGTTGGTATACGATGAGACTCACGGACAAATCAGACCCCTGCATCGCTTTAGCGCTAACTCTTCAAGAACTCCTCCAGAGCCCCGCGCGTGATGCGCCATTGGCTGCCGATCTTCTTGCCCTTGAGCGAACCGTCGGCGAGCGAAGCGACCACGTCGGCCTCGGCCACGCCGAGCTTCTGGGCGACATCGGCCGGCGACAGCAGCTCGGGCAACGCGCCCGCACCGGAGCCGACGGGCCCCGCGGTCGGGGCCGCTGCCGGCGTGCCCTGCGGCGCGCCGAGCATGCCGCCCGGCTGGTTCATCAGCTGGCCGGCGAGGCCGAAGCCCATCGCAAGCTCCGCGGCGCTGCCCGCCGTGCCCGCGCCGCCGCGGTCCTTGCCCAAGCTCTCGGCGAACTGGAGCTTCACGTAATCGTTCAGGTTGCCGATCGCGGCCATGCTCGAACGCTTGTCGATCGCCTGCTCGACCTCGGGCGGGACGCTCACGTTCTCGACGATGAAGCTGCCGAGCTCGAGGCCGTACTTCGCCGCGAGGATGGGGTTCAGCACCGGCAACAGCGCCTCGCCGAGCTCGGTGTAGCGCGTGGCGATGTCGAGCACCGGCACCTTGCTGGAGGCGAGCGCATCGGTGAACGCGCTGACCAGCCGCGACCGCATCGTGTCCTGGAACTCGTCGATCCGGAAATGCGCGTCGGTGCCGGCGACCTCTTTGAGGAAGGTCTTCACGTCGACGACCTTGAAGTCGTACGTGCCGAAGGCGCGGGCGCGGACGATGCCGAAATCGGCGTCGCGCAGCATGATCGGGTTGCTGGTGCCCCACTTGTTTCCGGTGAAGAGCCGGGTGTTGACGTAGTAGACGTCGGCCTTGAAGGGCGATTCGAAGCCGTACTTCCAGCCCTTGATCGTGGAGAGGACCGGGATGTTCTCGGTGACGAGCGTGTGCTTGCCCGGGCCGAAGGTGTCGGCGAACTGGCCGAGGTAGATGAACTGCGCGGTCTGCGATTCGCGGACGATGAGCTGCGCGCCGCGCTTGATCTCCTTGTCCTGGTCGGGGAAGCGCCAGGAGATCGTGTCGCGGGAATCGTCCTCCCACTGGATGATCTCCAGGAGTTGCGTCTTGAGGTAATCCATCAGGCCCATAGGTCGTGTCCTTTCAAAGTGGTTGAACCGGCTGCGGCGCGAGTTGTCGGTGCTGGCCGTCGCGTGCGAAAGCGGAATGTCTGCCCGGTGATCCCATCGGCCGCAAAACAAAAACGGCAGGCCCCGCAGGACCTGCCGTTTTCTGGACCCCGGGATGCCCGGCTCACTTCGCCGGGGACGGGACCACGGCAGGCGCAGGATCGGAGACGGGCGCGGCCGCGGGCACCGGGACCGTCTCATGCGTCGTATCGGCTTTCTTCGCCTTCTTGGCTTTCTTCTTGGGCTTCGGCTCGTCGCCGCCGGCTTTCGCGGCAGGCTTGACGCCGACGGAGACCTTCACGACGACCTCGTCCTCCCCCGATTTCTCGACGCGTCCTTGGACGTGGTCGCCGACCGCGACCAAGCTCAAGGTCGCCGGCTTGCCGTCCTTCTCCAAGATGCTGCGGGAGCCCAGACCGATCACGCGCGGCTTGTCCTTGCCCTCGATCGTGAAGGTCATCGCCTTCTTGTCGACCGAGGCGACCGTGCCGTGGAACGGGTACGCCTTGCCTTCCTTCGCGGCTTCTTTGCCTGCGTGCTTGGCCTTCGCGGGTTTGTGGGTCTTGGGCGCGGACAGGACGTCGGCAGTCTTGGCAGCATCCTGCGCGAAGGCGGACGGCAGGAGGCACAGGGCCGCGACGAGCGCGACGAGGAGGGAGGACAAATTCTTCATGAGGGACGGTCGGTGGACATCCAGCCGCCGCGGGCAACGCGGCCGAACCCCTCGGCCCACGTGCGACAGACTGTCGTCACTGGCCGAGCCTTTCCATGAACGGCATCGCAGGCAACACCGGAGTTGGACCGCGGAACGACGGTGCGGAAGCCCCTCGACCAGGCGCGGCTGCCAGCAAAGGACCTCGCGGAAGAACGACCGACAAACCTCAATTTCTTCCTCCAAGCCCACCTTTGCGCCCCCACCGCACCTCCGACGCCCCCGCTTCACGCCTTCGCCAGCATCCGCGCGAGATACCGTCCGGTGTGGCTCCCCGGTGTCGCCGCGACGGTCTCGGGTGTGCCTTCGGCGACGATCCGGCCGCCCCCTGCCCCGCCTTCCGGGCCGAGATCGATCACCCAGTCCGCGGTCTTGATCACATCGAGGTTGTGCTCGATCACGACCAAGGTGTTCCCGGAGCCGCGCAGCTTGAAAAGGACTTCGAGCAGCTTCGCCACGTCGGCGAAGTGCAGGCCGGTCGTCGGTTCGTCGAGCAGGTAGAGGACGCGTCCGCTCTGCCGGCGAGAGAGCTCGGCCGCGAGCTTGAGCCGCTGGGCCTCGCCGCCGGAGAGCGTCGTGGCGGCTTGGCCGAGCCGCAGATATCCGAGGCCGACCTCGGCGAGGGTGACGCACGGGGCGTGCAGCTTGGGCACCGCGCGGAAGAAGGCCACGGCCTCGTCCACGGTGAGCTGGAGCACGTCCGCGATGTTCAGGCCCTTGTAGGTGATCTCGAGCGTCTCGCGGTTGTAGCGGCGGCCGGCGCAGGTCTCGCAGGTCACATAGACCGGCGGCAGGAAGTGCATCTCGATCTTGATCAGGCCGTCGCCCTCGCACTTCTCGCAGCGGCCGCCCTTCACGTTGAAGCTGAACCGGCCGGCATCGTAGCCGCGGACGCGCGCGGTCGGCAGCGACGAGAAGAGGTCGCGGATCTCGTTGAACATCCCGGTGTAGGTCGCCGGATTGCTCCGCGGGGTGCGACCGATCGGCGTCTGGTCCACCACCACGCACTTCTCCAGCAGCTCGAGGCCCCGGATCTCGGAGTGCGCCCCGGGGGATTCCTTGGAGCCGTGCCATTTGCGGAAGATCGCCCGGCGCAGGATGTCGTCGATGAGCGTGCTCTTGCCGCTGCCGCTCACGCCCGTCACGCAGGTCAGCGTGCCGAGCGGGATGCGCGCGGTGACGTCCTTCAGGTTGTTCTCCCGCGCTCCGACGACCTCGATCCAGCCCTTGTCGGCGCGCGGTTTGACGCGGTCCTTCGGCACGGCGATCGACAGGTCGCCGGTGAGGTAACGGCCGGTCAACGAACGCGGGTCCGCCAGGATCTGCGCCACCGTGCCCTGCGCGACGATCTCGCCGCCGTGGACGCCGGCGCCCGGACCGAGGTCGAGCACGTGGTCGGCGGCGCGGATGGTGTCCTCGTCGTGCTCGACGACGAGCACGGTGTTGCCGAGGTCGCGGAGGCGGCGGAGCGTGTCCAGCAGACGGTCGTTGTCGCGCTGGTGCAGGCCGATGCTCGGTTCGTCGAGGATGTAGAGCACGCCGACAAGCCCGCCGCCGATCTGCGTGGCGAGCCGGATGCGCTGGGCCTCGCCGCCGCTCAACGAGCCGCTCTCGCGGTCGAGCGTGAGATATCCCAGGCCGACCTCCCGCATGAAGCCGAGACGCTTGCGGACCTCCGTCACGAGCTCGCCGCCGATCTTGCGCTGCACGTCCGTCATCGGGAGCGCACCGAGGAAGGTGTCGGCGTCGCCGATGGACAGAGCGCAGAAATCCGCGATGGAGAGGCCAGGGGCCATAGGAGGGCAGTCTTCCAGCCTGCCAAGGCGAGCAGGCTTCCAGCCTGCTCCGAACACCTCACCCGATGAAGATCCGGCAGGCTGGAAGCCCGCCGGGCCGGACAGGCTGGAAGCCTGCCCTCCAAGCGTGATGGCCAGCATCTCAGGTTTGAGCCGGCGTCCGCCGCAAGCATCGCACGGTTGCGGGCTCATGTAGGCCTTGAGCCGGTTGCGGGTGAGCTCGCTCTCGCTCTCGCTGTAGAGCCGGACCAAGTTGGGCAGCACTCCCTCGAACGGCTTCGTCGTCTTCCGCGGCGCGCCCGCGTGCATGAAGTAGAACTCGATCTCGTCCGCGCCGGTGCCGTGGAGCAGCTTGGCCTTGAAGTCCGCCGGCAAACCCTGCCATGGGGCGTCCATCGCGGCCTCGTAGTGCTTGGCCACGCCCTTGATCAATCCTTTATAGTACACGGCCATCTTCTTGCCGCCGAGACCGCGGTAGGGCCGCACGGCGCCGTCGTCGAGCGACTTGGTCTCGTCGGGCACCACCAGCGCGGGATCGAACACGAGTTTCTGGCCGAGGCCGTGGCAGACCGGGCACGCGCCGCGCGGCGAGTTGAAAGAAAAGTGCTGCGGCGTGGGCGTGTCGAACGACTTGCCAGTGGCCGGCGAATACATGCGGTTGGAATGGAGCGTCTCGGTCCACGCCGAGGTCGGTCCGGCCGATGCGACCGGGCCCGGAAGCAGTACGTCGGTCTGTCCCGCCATGCTGGTGAAGCCTCCGCGGGCGGGACGGGAGCGTTCCGGTTCCTCGGGCGATTGGTGCAGCACGAGCACGCGGCCTTCGCCCCACTTCAGCGCCGTCTCCACGGAATCGGTGAGGCGCGTCCGCACGCCGTCAGCGATCACCACGCGGTCGACGACGACATCGATGCGGTGCGACGCCTTGGGGTCGAGGCGCACCGGTTTGTTGGCGACGAGCTCGACCAGTTCCCCGTCGACGCGGGCGCGGACGAAGCCTTCGCGGGCGAGCCGTTCCATCACGTCGCGGAACTCGCCGCGCTGCTCTTCGACGACCGGCGCGAGCAGCATCACCCGCGTCTTCGCCGGGAGGAGGAGCACCTTGTCCACGATGTCGCTCGTGGTCTGGTGGGTGATCGGCGTGCCGGTCTCCGGATCGTGCGCCTGGCCGAGGTTCGCGTAGAGCAGCCGGAGGTAGTCGTAGATCTCCGTGGTCGTGGCGATGGTCGAGCGCGGGTTGGCGCCGCTCCCGCGCTGCTCGATGGCGATGGCGGGAGACAGGCCCTCGATGTGGTCGAGGTCCGGCTTCTGCATCTGGTCGAGGTACTGCCGGGCGTAGGCGGAGAGGGACTCGACGTACTTGCGCTGTCCTTCGGCGAAGATGGTGTCGAAGGCGAGCGACGATTTCCCGGAACCGCTCGGACCGGTGATGACCACGAGGCGGTCCCTCGGGATGTCCACCGAGAGGTCCTTGAGGTTGTGCTGCCGCGCGCCGCGGAGGCGCAGGAAGTCCTTCGACATGCCGGACAGCAGAGCACGGAACGCCGAGGATGGACACTGAATGCCCGTCCCGCGGCGCGATCCGACCTCGCGGACACGGCGGCCGGCCCAGAGTGGCATCTGCTCTGTAGAAGACACCGGGCGGAGAGAAGATCTGGAAAACAGGAAAATAGGGGCTTTGTCGGCTCCTTTCCTGTTTTCGTGCTTTCCAGATTGATTTCTTCCCGCCCCCGCCACTTCTAATCTCATTCCCCGTCCCGCGCGCCGTCGCCGGGACGTCCGCTCAGCGCGGCGGGAACTCGAACTCGACCTTGCCCTTGTCGCCGAGCACGAGGTGCGCCGGGAACGGCTTGCCCGCCTTGCTGACGAACTTGTCGAGCACGTCGGTGCGTCCGTCGGCCAGCAGCTGCGCCGCGACCTCACGGTCGACCGGCTGCTGGAGGATCACTTTGCCGATCTTGAAGGTACACTTCTTGGTCTCGGCCTGGCTTCGTTCGCAGACGTAGCTCGACGTCCCCTCGAACACCTTGCCCTTGCACTTAGGGCAGGCTCCGAGCGAGGTCTGGCCGGTGAAGTCGATCTTCTCCGCGGGCGCATCGTCGGCCGCCTTCTTGGCGAATTTGCCGGTGCCCTTCTTCTCGCGCGGCGCGAACTCGAAGCCGACCTTGCCGGCCTCCAGCTTGAGGAACGCCTCGAACTTCCGGTTGGTCTTCTTGGACACGAAGCCCTTGAGCAGGTCGGTCTTGCCGTCGCCGAGCAGCTTGGCGACCTGCGCGCGGTCGACCGGCTGCTGGAGGATGATGGCGCCGGTCTTGAACGTGCAGCTGCGATCGGCGCTGACCGATTTTTCGCAGACGTAGTTCATCCCGTTCTCGAACACGCGCGCGCCGCACTTGGGGCACTTTCCGACGGGCTCCTTGCCGGTGAAATCGACCACGGCGGCCTCGCCGTTCTCCTGCTTGTCGTCGCCGAAATCGAATTTCGCCTCGAACTCGGGCGTGAGCTTGACCACGGCGGCGAACGGGAATCCCTGCTTGCTGCGGAAGCCTTGGAGCGGACCGACGTGCTTGTCGCGGATGAGCGCCTCGATCTCGGCCGGCTCGTACTGGCGGCCCGCGGCGATCTTCCAGAGCGCGAAGTCGCACTTCTGGCACTGGAACTTCTTGTAGTTCTCGTGGATCGCGCCGCCGCACTTCGGACAGGCCACCTTGAGCACGCCGAAATCGCCCGGGATGGTGTCGTGCTCGAACTGCTTGGCGCGGCCGACGATGTCCTGCGTGAGCCGCCGGATCTCGTCCATGAACTGCTCGCGCTTGAGCTGGCCGCGCTCCATCTGCTTGAGCTGGTACTCCCAGTTGCCGGTCATCTCCGGCTTGGTGAGCGTCTCGACGCCGAGGCCGTTGAGCAGCGTGATCAGGGAAGACGCCTTGGCGGTCGGCTTCAGCTCGCGCAGCTCGCGGAGCATGTACTGCTCGCTGATGAGACCTTCGATGATGGACGCCCGCGTCGCCGGGGTGCCGAGGCCGCGCTCGCTCATCGCCTCGCGCAGCTCCTCGTCGTCCACCAGCTTGCCGGCGCCTTCCATCGCCGAGAGCAACGTCGCTTCCGTGTACCGGGGAGGCGGCTTGGTGACGCTCGCCTTCACCTCGATGCCGCTGGTGGCGACGCGTTCGCCCTGGTCGACCGGGGCGAGGTTCGGTGTGTCGTCGGAATCGGCTTCTTTGCCGTAGACCTCCAGCCAACCGGTCTTCACCAGCACCTTGCCGGCGCTCTTGAAGGGCTCGCCCTCGACGCGGGTGATGCGGGTGGTCTCCAGGAACTCGGCCGCGGGGAAGAACACCGCCAAGAACCGCTTGGTGACGAGGTCGTACAGCTTCTGCTCGGGTTCCGAGAGGCTCTTGGGCACGACACCCGTGGGGATGATCGCGAAATGGTCGCTGATCTTCGCGTTGTTGAAGATGCGCTTGTTCGGGCGGACCCAGCCTTCCTTGAGGATCTTCCCGGCGAAACCGCCGTGCGATGCGACATCGCGCAGCGAATCGAGCGTCTGTCGCACCGTGGCGACGTAGTCCTCCGGCAGCGCGCGGGCGTCGGTCCGGGGATAGGTCAGGACCTTGTGCCGTTCGTAGAGGGCCTGGGCGAGGCCGAGCGTGTTCTTCGCGCTGAAACCGAAGCGGCCGTTGGCCTCGCGCTGCAAGGTCGTGAGATCGTAGAGCAGCGGCGAGAGCGACGTCGTGGGCTTGCTCTCCTCGGTCACGATGCCGGGCTTGCCGAGGCACCGCGCGCGGATCGTCTCGGCACGGACGCGGTCCCAGAGGCGCTCCGGCTTGAGCTCGGGGTCCTTGTCGTCGCCTCGCGCAAATCTCTCGTCGAACCAACGGCCGGGATAGCCGCCCTTGGCGGCGGCGAAGGTGCCGATGACTTCCCAGTAATCACGCGACACGAACTTGCGGATCTTCGCCTCGCGTTCGACCACGATGGCAAGCGTCGGCGTCTGCACCCGTCCGACGGTGGTGAGGTGGAAGCCGCCCGACTTCGAGTTGAAGGCGGTCATCGCGCGGGTGCCGTTGATGCCGACCAGCCAGTCGGATTCCGAGCGGCAGACCGACGCGTCGGCCAGCGGGAGCATCTGCGCGTCGGTGCGCAGCGCGTTGAAACCGTCGCGGATCGCCGCCGGTGTCATGGATTGCAGCCAGAGACGCTTCACCGGCTGCTTGGCTCCGGTGTAGGCGGCGATGTTGCGGAAGATCAGCTCGCCTTCGCGCCCGGCGTCGCAAGCGTTGACCAAGGTGTCGATATCCTTGCGCTTGATGAGCTTGGCCAGCGTCTTGAGGCGGCCTTCCGATTTCTCGATCGGCTTCAGCGCGAAGCGGGGCGGGATATGGGGGAGCTTGTCGAACGACCACTTGCCCCGCTGGATCTCGTATTCCTCCGGCACGGCGAGCTCCAGCAGATGGCCGACCGCGGAAGATACGAGATACTTGTCGCTCTCGTAGTAGTCTCCGCCGTCCTTGCGGTCGAAGCCGCCGAGCGCCTTGGCGATGTCGCCGGCGACGGACGGTTTTTCCGCGATGATGAGAGCTTTTCCCATGAGATATCGGGCGGACGTGTAGCCGTGCGCATCGGCCGGGGGCAAGGAATTGTTTCCGGCCGAGGTCAGGCCGGGGGCCCGGACGCGACCACGGACGGGCCCCCATCACGCCCCGAGGCCGGCCCATGATGGAGCAACGCGAGCCCGCACATCACCGCACGCGGTCGCTCCCACCACGACAAGACGCGCCGTTCGCGGCCCGCCGATGGCCCGGCCAGTTCAGACATTGAATTTGAAGACCAGCACGTCGCCGTCCGCGACGACGTATTCTTTGCCTTCCATCCGGTAGAGGCCCTTGTCGCGCGCCGCCG
>JBBRQL010000051.1:0-19934 GCA_038226425.1 Verrucomicrobiota bacterium | reverse complement strand
TACCGCCTCTACGACCTCGACGCCGCGACCGGGAAGACCAACTGGGTCTTCGAGACCGGCAACTACATCAACGGCTCGCCGGCGATCGGCGACGGCCTCACGGCGTTCGGCGGATGCGACGCGATCATCCACGTGCTCGGCCTGGCCAAGGGCGAGAAGATCAAGGAGATCGAGGCCGGCGCCTACATCGCGGCGTCCGGCGCTTTGGTGGACGGCAAGCTCTACGTCGGCCATTACGAGAACGCCTTCCTGTGCGTGGACCTCAAGGAAGGCAAGATCGTCTGGACCTACAAGGACCGCTCGTTCCCGTATTTTTCCTCGCCGGCGGTGACCAAGGACTTCGTGGTCGTGGGCAGTCGTGACAAGCGTCTGCACTGCATCCGTCGCGCCACCGGCGAGGGCGTCTGGACCTTCGCCACGCGCGGCAAGGTGGACAGCTCGCCGGTCGTGGCCGGGGACAAGATCATCGTCGGATCCGACGACGGCCGGCTCTACATGGTGTCGCTCGCGACCGGGAAGGAGCTGTGGAACTACGAGATCGGCCAGCCCGTGCAGAGTTCCCCCGCGGTGGTGGACGGCCACATCGTGGTCGGGTCCGAGGACGGCTCGGTCTATTGCTTCGGGGAGAAGCGATGATCCTCTCGCACCATCGCAAGCCGGAGGCTTGCCAGCCATTAGCCCGGGGTAACGCGCAGCGACACCCCCGGACCTTTCGCCCACGCGGTCAGCATCGCGAAGCGATGCCAGCCTCCTAGCCGTATGGCCTCGACGTTCCTCAGCCTCCATTACCACGTCGTCTTCTCGACGAAGGACCGGCGGCCTTTCATCCCTACCGGATGGCGTCCACGTTTCCACGATTACCTCGGCGGCACGGTCAACGGTCTCGACGGCATCAGCCAGCAGGTGGGTGGCGTGGCCGACCACCTTCATATGTTCGTCGGTCTGAAGGCCACGCATCGCCTCGCCGACTTCATGCGCGACTTGAAGAAGGCCTCTTCTCTGTGGGCTCGCGCGAACTTCGAGCCCGAGTTCGCGTGGCAGGATGGCTATGCCGCCTTCACGGTGAGCGCCTCCGTGCGTGAACGGGTGAGGGACTACATCCAAAGGCAGGAAGAGCATCACGCGCACCGGGATCTCGCCTCCGAGCTGAAGGAATTGCTGGAGAAACACGGCGTGGCCTACGACCCGAGATACCTGCTGTGAACACCCAACTAGCAATGCGGGCAGAACACCTCGCTAAGCCGGGCGGGCTGCCGTCATCAGACAGGGCGACTGAGGGACATCGCGGAGCGATGCCAGCCATTAGCCGGGGGTTGAGCCAGGCGATACCCCCGGTGACACGGTCCAGAATGGATTGCACCGCGAACGCGGTGCCAGACGCCAGGCGTATCGGAGAGGGGCAACCGGCGGGTATGTCGTTCGAGGCTGGCACCGCTGCGCGGTGCATTTCATTCCGACGCTTTCCCGGGGGTGTCGTCGCTGCGCTCCTCGACCTCCGGCTAATGGCTGGCAACCCTCCGGGTTGCGGGAAAGGTGCCACCGGATTGCGCTCGTCGAGTTTTGGCTGGTCTTGGCCAAATGACGGTCCTCGACATGTCCATCGAAGACAGGCCGTGATAGGATGCAGAAGGTCTTTTTCGGCAGGCGTTGATCGGAGCCATCGCGGAGCGATGCCAGCCATTAGCCGGGGGTTGAGCGCAGCGACACCCCCGGTGACATGGTTCAAGCTGGGTTGCACCGCGAACGCGGTGCCAGACGCGCCGGCCATCGCGCCCGACCAATCCACGATTCTTTCGTCCGCTGCTGGCACCGCTTCGCGATGCTTTTCGTCTCGCCGCTTTTCCGGGGGTGTCGTCGCGGCGCTCCTCAACCCCCGGCTAATGGCTGGCAACCCTCCGGGTTGCATTCCCCAGAACTGATCGATGCCTGTCCCTGACTTCCAAACCATGATGCTGCCGACGCTGGAAGCGTTGGTTGACCAACATCCGCACACGTCGCGCGAGGTAGCGGACTTCGTTGCCGCGCGACTGAACGTCTCGGAAGCCGAACGGCAGGAACTTCTGCCAAGCGGCGTTCAAACGAAGTTCAGGAACCGTGTGGCATGGGTGAAAACGCATCTGGGGTTCGCTCGTCTCCTCACGAGTCCAGCCCGTGGCCAGATGCAAATCACAGCGCGGGGACTCGAAGTGTTTGCAAAAAAAACAACGCGCATTGACCTCAAGTTCCTGCGGCAATTCCCAGAATATATCGATGCTCGCGGCAGCAAGAGAGATTCCGCTGAACCGCCTTCCGAACCTCCTGAGACCGGAACCGGTTCGCCGCTGGAAACCTTGCAGAAGAGTTTTGCCGACCTCCGCAGCGCGCTCGCGGTCGAACTGCTGGACACCATCAAGGCCCGCTCTCCGCAATTCTTCGAAAGGCTGGTCTTGGAACTCATGCAGAAGCTGGGTTACGGCAGCTTCATCAGCGACGCCGCGGAACATCTTGGCGGCAGTAACGACCGCGGACTCGATGGGGTCATCAAGGAAGACAAGCTGGGGCTGGACGTGATCTACATCCAGGCGAAGCGCTGGGAAGGAGCCGTCGGTCCGGCGACGGTTCGGGAGTTTCTCGGTGCTCTCGACCAAGCCGGTGCCAAGAAGGGCGTGCTCATCACCACGAGCACGTTCACCAAGGAAGCGCGGCTCCCGTTCAGCAAGAGCGACAAGAAGGTTTCGCTGATTGATGGCCTCACGTTGTCCAACCTGATGATCGACCACGACCTTGGCGTCACGCCGGTCGAGACCTTCCAAATCAAGCGCGTTGACTCCGACTATTTCGAGGAAGACTGACCCATGAGCTCCATCACCATCGCCCCGCCGCCGAAGACCGCCGGTCCGCCCATCCAGAAGGAGACGACCACCGGCAACTACTTCGTCGCGAACTATCCGCCGTTCTCCGCAAACTCCAATCGCTAGACATCATGTTCACCCGCATCACACACGATCCTGCCATCATGGGCGGACGCGCCTGCATCCGCGGCATGCGCATCACCGTCGCCCAGGTCATGCGATTGCTCGCCAGCGACATGACCCATGCAGAAATCATCGAGGACTACCCTGACCTGGAAGCCGCTGACCTGACCGAGGCGTTGCGTTACTCTGCTGCCCTCGCAAGCGAAGAGGTCCATCCGTTCGCACCGGTCGCCGCATGAGATTCCTGGCCGACATGGGTGTGTCGCCGTTGACCGTCGCCGCCCTGCGGCGGGCGGGGCACGATGCCGTCCACCTGCGCGACGAAGAGCTGCAACGGCTCAGCGACGAACTCATCTTCGAGAAGGCCCGTCGGGAAAACCGGGTGGTGCTGACCTTCGACCTGGACTTCTCGGAGATCGTCGCCCGCACCCGCGCTTCCCTACCCAGCGTGATCCTCTTCCGGCTGCGCACGGCACGGCCTGATCATGTGACCGGCCTGCTGTTGCGGGTCTTGCCGGAGGTCGGGCACCGGCTTGCCCACGGTGCCGTCGTCACCATCGAACCGGCCGGCTACCGCTGGCGGCCCATGCCGTTTTCCACCGAGGGCGCGGATTGAACCGACCGCTCCGACCAGAAATTTGAAACTGTGAACCCGAAACTTTTCCGATGAGCTCCATCACCATCGCCCCTCCGCCGAAGACCGCCGGTCCGCCCATCCAGAAGGAGACCACGGCCGGCAACTACTTCGTCGCGAACTATCCGCCGTTCGCCTTCTGGAAGCAGGAGGCCATCCCCGAGTTCGAGGCGGCGCTCGATATGCCGCCCCGGCCCGGAGTGCCGCTCGGGCTCTACACGCACATCCCGTTTTGCCGGAAGCGCTGCCACTTCTGCTACTTCCGCGTCTACACCGACAAGAACGCCGACGACATCAAGGGCTACATCGACACGCTGCTCAAGGAACTGGCTGTCTATGCCGCCAAGCCCGTCATCGGCGGGCGCAAACCGAAGTTCATCTACTTCGGCGGCGGCACGCCCAGCTACCTGTCGCCCGACCAGCTCAAGTTCCTCACCGACGGCATGAAGGCGCTGCTGCCGTGGGACGAAGCGGAGGAGGTCACCTTCGAGGGCGAGCCCGGCACGCTCACGGACCACAAGCTCCGCGCCATCCGCGACCTCGGCGTCACGCGCCTGAGCCTCGGCATCGAGCACTTCGACGACCACATCCTCGAGGTCAACGGCCGCGCTCACCGTTCCAAAGAGGTCCTGCGCGCCTACAACTACGCCCGCGAGATCGGCTTCCCGCAGATCAACATCGACCTCATCGCCGGCATGGTCGAGGAGACGGAGGAGAAGTGGAAGGAGACGGTCGCCAAAGCCGTCGAGCTGCGGCCCGACTCGGTGACCATCTACCAGATGGAGGTGCCCTACAACACGGGCATCTACCAGCAGATGAAGGCCGAGGGGAAACTCGTCGCGCCCGTCGCCGACTGGGCGACCAAGCGCCGCTGGGTGGACTATGCCTACGGCGAGTTCGAGAAGATCGGCTACACCGTCACCAGCACCACGACGGTCGTGAAAGATCCCGCCAAGGTGAAGTTCATCTACAGGCAGGGCCTCTTCACCGGCGCGGACATCCTGTCCATCGGTGTCGCCAGCTTCGGGCACCTGAGCGGCGTGCATTACCAGAACCACCACGACTTCCAGCCCTACGTGGACGCCGTGAACGCTGGACGCCTGCCCACGCATCGCGCCTACACCGTGCCGGACGACGAACGCTACCTGCGCGAGTTCATCCTGCAGCTCAAGCTCGGCAGTGTTAGCGCGGATGCGTTCACGACGAAATTCGGTCGCGACCCGCGCGAACAGTTCGCGGCGCCGCTGGCGACGCTGAGAGGGCAGGGGTTCCTCGTCGAGGAGGGTGACCGCATCGGCCTCACGCGCGACGCGCTGCTCCAGGTTGACCGCCTGTTGCACGAGTTCTTCAAGCCGGAGCACAAGACGGGGAGATATGCCTGACGCAGCCGCACTTGGACTTCCTCACATTCCGATAAGCCGACCCGATGACCCGCCGAGACTTCCTTGCCTCCACTTCTCTGGCAGCCACTACGGCGCTGGCCGGCTGCGCCTCGGCCGGTGCTGCCGGGGAAGGCCACATCATGACGGTCACCGGACCGATCCCCTCGGCTCGGCTTGGCCGCACGCTCATCCACGAGCATGTGGTCGTGGACTTCATCGGGGCGGCGAAGACCTCGCCGGGGCGCTATGATCACGAAGTCGCCTTCCAGACGGCCCTGCCGCACTTCCAAAAACTTCGCGAGCGCGGCGTGCAGTCGCTGGTGGAATGCACACCGCGGTTCATCGGGCGCAACCCCGCGCTGCTGCGCCGGCTCTCCGAAGCCAGCGGCGTGCAAATCCTCACCAACACCGGCTGGTATGCCGCGGTGGATCACCGGTTCCTGCCGCCCGAGGCCCACACGGAGTCAGCGGCGCAGATCGCGGCCCGCTGGCTTGCGGAATGGCATGACGGGATTGATGGAACCGGCATCCGTCCCGGCTTTCTCAAGCTGGGCACGGGTTCAGGTCCGCTTCGTCCGGTGGACGCCAAGCTCGTCCGCGCCGCCGCGAAAGTTCACCGCGAATCCGGGCTGACCATCGCAATCCACACCGGCGACGGCGCGGCGGCGCTGGATGAGATCCGGTTGCTGCACGATGACGGCGTACGGCCCGAGGCACTGGTGTGGGTCCACGCACAGAACGATCCCGGCCCGATCCAGCTCGAGGCCGCCCGGCTCGGCGCCTGGGTGAGCCTGGACGGCTACTCACTCGCGCCGCAGAATGCCCTGCGGTGGCGCAATCTTCTTCTGGCGCACCAGGATGCTGGCACGCTGGGCCGCGTGCTGCTGTCGCACGACGACGGCTGGGCCGTGGACGGCGAAGCGCCGAGCGGCAACCAACTGAGACTTTTCGGCAACGGCAACCCCGCACCCTACGAGTCCCTGTTCACGCGCCTGCTGCCGGATCTGCGTGCGCGCGGCTTTACCAAGGCCCAGCTCGACCAACTGCTCGTCGCCAACCCGCGCGAAGCCTTCACCCGCCGCCGCCGCCTGTCTGCATGACCGCCCCGCCCGCCATCCGCCCGCAGATCCATCCGCTCGACGAGTTCTACGTCCGTGCCGGGCGCTCGTTGTTGCCGTTCACGGTCGTGGCCGGCGACGCGATGCCCGAACCGTACCGGGAGCTTTTGGTCCACGAGCGGGACATGACGCGCACGCTGGAACAGCATCACTGCGGGTCGATCCATCTGCGCGTGCTCTCCAGTCATCACGCGGGCGAAGCGTATTGGCGCGAATCCGTCCTTGAGCTCGACGGCTCGGACCGTGCGGTCGAGTTCGGCGCGATCAAGATCCATCTCGACCGTTTCCCGGAGCCGTGGCGCACCCAGATCCTGGAGGAGCATCTGCCGCTCGGCGGCATACTGAACGCCAGCGGGATCCGTTACACCAGCCGGCCGACCGCCTATCTCTGCTTCACGCCTGACGAGTTCATCGCTGCTGCGTTGCATCAGGATGGCGGTGGTGCGCCCTACGGCCGACAGAACACGCTGCGCGACCTCGCCGGCCGGACGCTCGCGGACATCATCGAGATCTTGCCGTCGGCCCTTCCGCGGTCTCCCGGACCGCTGAGGCCGTCCTAGGAGGCCAGGGCCGGGGTGTCGGTGGCACGCGCCGTCGCCGGGTTGGCTGCGCACCGCGCGCGAGGGTCCGGAGGAGCGTTCCACCTGATGGTGGCATCGGGGAAAAAATCTGCGTCTCGGCGGTTGCGTGTTCGCCGATCTGGCATTCAATACGTCTACGTATGAAACAAGTTGAGGTGTTCGACGTGGTGATCATCGGCGGCGGGCCGGCGGGATGCTCGGCCGGCGCGGTCTTGGCCGATCACGGCCATCGGGTGGTGGTGCTCGAGCGAGAAAAGTTCCCTCGCTACCACATCGGCGAGTCGATGATCCCGTTCACCTACCAACCGTTGGCGCGGATCGGGATGATCCCGCAGCTCAAGCGCTCGGCTTTCACCAAGAAGTTCTCCGTCCAGTTCGTGGCGCCGTCGGGCCGTGCCAGCCAGCCGTTCTACTTCTTCAACCGCTACGACCGCGAGACCGTGGCGCAGTCCTGGCAGGTGCTCCGCAGCGAGTTCGACCAGATGATGATGGACAACACCCGCTCCAAAGGGGCGGATGTCCGCGAAGAGATGGAGGTCGTCGAGCTGCTCCAGGAGGACGGCCGGCACGTCGGCGTCGTCGCCCGCGACAAGGCGGGAGAACTCACCGAGTTCCGCGCGCCGATGACCATCGACGCCACCGGGCGCGAAGCCATCGCCGCGACGAAGAAGGCCTGGCGCCGCGGCGACTCCAAGCTGAACAAGGTGGCCGTGTGGACCTACTACGAGGGCTCCAAGCGGGACGCAGGGATCGACGAAGGTCAGACCACGGTGGCGTTCATCCCGGACAAGGGCTGGTTCTGGCATATCCCGCAGCACGGCGACCGGGTGAGCGTCGGCGTCGTGGCGGACGGCAAGTACCTCTCGCGCGACGGCGTGAAGGACCCCAAGGCGATCTTCCACCGGGAAGTCCCGAACAACCTCTGGATCGCCGACCGGCTAGCGACCGGCACCTGCACCGGCGAGTACTGGCTCACGGCCGAGTACACCTTCCGTTCAGAGTACTGCGCGGCGGACGGCCTGGTGCTGGTCGGAGATGCGTTCGGGTTCCTCGATCCGGTGTTCTCCAGCGGCATGATGCTCGCGCTGAAGAGCGGGGTGCTGGCGGCCGACGCGGTGCACGAGGCGTTGGAGGCCGGCGATTTCCGGGCCGGGCGGTTCGCGGCCTACGGCGAGGTGATGCGCGAAGGCATCGAGAACATGCGGAAGCTGGTGTACGCCTTCTACGATCCCGCGGTGAGCTTCAAGACGGTCGCCGACCAGGATCCGGCGATCGCGGACGACCTGACGGATTGCCTCTCGGGCGATCTGAACAAGGATTTCTCACGGCTGTTCGGGGCGTTCGCGAAGATCACCGAGGTGCCCGAAGTCCTTCCTTACGGGGTCCCGCAGCCGGGGCGCGCTTCGCTTGTCGCGGCTTGATTTGCCGTTACGGTCGCCGTCGCGTGAACCTTGTCCAGATCACCCCCGGTGCCGGCGGCATGTATTGCGGGAACTGTTTCCGCGACAACGCGCTCGTCGCGGCGTTGCGGCGGCAAGGCCACGACACCGTCATGGTGCCGCTCTACCTGCCGATGACGCTGGACGAGGCGGCGTCCACCGCGGGCACGCCCACGTTCTTCGGCGGCATCAACGTCTTCCTCGACCAGAAATCCGCGCTCTACCGCGGCGCGCCGAGCTGGCTGCGGCAACTGCTCGATTCGCCCGCGCTGCTCAAGTGGGCCGCCGGCAAGACCGCGAAGACGCGGCCGGACGATGTCGGCGAGCTCACAGTGTCGATGCTCCGGGGCGAGAACGGCAACCAGGCCCGCGACCTCGACGAGCTGGTGGCATGGCTCCAGCAACTGCCGAGACCCGACGTGGTGTTCCTCTCGAACGCGCTCCTCGCGGGTTTCGCGCTGCAACTGAAGGTGGCGCTCGGTTGCAAGGTCGTCTGCTTCCTCCAGAGCGAAGAATCGTTCCTCGATTCGTTGCCCGAGCCGTGGCGCGCCCAAGCGTGGGCGACGCTGAAGGAACGGGCCTCCGACATGGACGGCTGGATCTCGCCGAGCCGCTACTTCGCCGGACGGATGGCCGGACGTCTCGGCTTGGCGCCGGACCAGGTCCAGGTCGCGCCCAACGGCATCAGCCTCGCGGGCTACGACCAGTTGCCGCCGCGCGCCGCCAAGCGGCCGGGCGACCAGCTCGCGGTCGGTTTCTTCGCGCGCATGTGCCCGGAGAAGGGCCTCGACACCGTGGTCGACGCCTTCATCGAGGTCCGTCGGCGCGGACGGGTGCCGCAGGTCAAGCTGAGGATCGGCGGCGGCTGCGGGCCGGGAGATGAAGGCTTCGTCGCGAAGCAGAAGGGGAAGCTCGCCGCGGCCGGTCTGGCGGCCGATGCGACGTTCCATCCCAACGTGTCGCGCGAGGACAAGATCGCCTTCTACGCGGGCTGCGACCTGCTTTCCGTGCCCGCGAAGACCAGCGAATCGTTCGGCCTTTACGTCATCGAATCGCTCGCTGCCGGCACCCCGCTGGTGCAGCCGGACACCATCACGTATCCCGAGCTGCTCGCCGCCACGGGTGGCGGCATCATCAGCGGGCCGGACACGGCGGCCGCGCTCGCCGACGCGTGGGAACCGCTGTTGCTCGATCCGGCGCGGCTGCGGTCGCTGGGCGACGCCGGCCGGACGGCCGTCCACGCCCGGTACAACGACGACGCGATGGCCCTCGGCATCGCCCGCGCCACCGAGGCCTTGCTCTCGCGGAAGTCAACGTGAAGACCGCCGCTTCGACCGTGGTCCCCGGGCTCCGCCTCCCGGTCGCGCCGCGCTCCATCACAAAGGGGAGCACCCTCAAGGACCTGCTCGACCGCGACGCCATCGCCTGCCTCGCGCACAACCTTTCCCTGGCACATCCGGCCTTCGACGGCGCCGCGTTCGAGCGCTCCGCATCGGACGGCCTCGGTCCGCTCGGGATCCTCGACCGCGGACAACATTTGGCGGAAGCGATGAGGGCGCACTTGCCAGCCGGGTATGCCGACGCGATCGACGTCCTGCTCCGCTCGCTGACCCCGCCGCTCGATCGGACGTCGGACCTCGGGTTGGGGGTGTTCTTCTACCTGCCGCACGTCCGCTTCGTCGCGACCTATGGCCTGGATGCCGGGCATAACGGCGGCGCCGATCCGTTCGAGGTCTCGATGCTCGCGCAGCGGGAGCTGACCCGGAGGTTCAGCGCGGAGTTCTCGATGCGACCGTTCTTGGTGCGCTGGCCGGAACGCACGCTGGCGGGGTTGATGGATTGGACCCGCGACGCCGATCCGCATGTGCGCCGGCTGTGTTCGGAAGGAACGCGCCCGAGGCTGCCGTGGGCGATGCGGATACCGGCCTTTGTCGCCGACCCGCGGCCGACCTTGCCGATCCTTGAAGCTCTCAAAGACGACCCGGATCTCTACGTTCGACGCAGCGTGGCGAACCACCTCGGCGACATCGCCAAGGACCATCCTGCGCTGGCCTTCCAAGTCTGCGGGCGTTGGCTGGAAGGCGCGACGCCGGAACGCCGATGGCTCATCCGCCATGCCGTCCGCCATCCCGCCAAGAAGGGCGTCGCCGAGGCGGTCCGGCTGCGGCTAGCGGCCCGTTGACCGGTCGCCCGACAGGCCGCTCCGAAGAAGGGCCGGCCGGTGCGTCCCGATGGACGTCGGCGTTTTTCTTTGGCCGGGGTGCGCCGGTCGCGCATCATCCCCGCCATGACTGGACTCATCGCCATCGTCGGACGGCCGAACGTCGGCAAGTCGGCGCTGTTCAACCGCATCGTCCGCAAACGCATCGCCATCGTGCACGACATGCCGGGCGTGACGCGCGACCGCGTGACCGCCGAGGCCGAGTGGCACGGCCGACCGTTCACGCTCGTGGACACCGGCGGCATCGGCCTGCTGCGCGGCGAGAAGTCCGAGGACGTCATCATCAGCGCCGCCTTCGACCAGGTGCAGATGGCGATCGAGTCGGCCCACGTGATCATCTTCGTGGTCAACGTGCAGGAAGGCATCGTGCCGCTCGACGCCGAGGTCGCGAAACGCCTCCATGCCGCAGGCAAACCCGTCATCGTCGCCGTCAACAAGGTCGACACCTACCGGGCCGAGGGCGGTCTCACCGAGTTCTCAGCGCTGGGGTTCGAGAAGGTGCTGCCGGTCTCGGCGATCCACGGCGAAGGCCTCGACAACTTGATCGAGGCGGCGTTCCGCCACTTGCCCAAGGCCGACCCGGTCGCGCCGCCCGCCGAGGAAGAGGAGACCTACGGGAAGTTCGTCAAGAAGCCCACCGACAAGGAGAAGGCCTTGACTCGCGAGGCCGAGGAGGCCGCCGCACCGGTGAAGATCGCCATCGTCGGCCGGCCCAACGTCGGCAAGTCCTCGCTCATCAACAAGGTCACCGGGTCCGAGCGCGTCATCGTGAGCCCGATCCCCGGCACGACCCGCGACGCGGTCGACGTGCCCTTCGAGGTGGACACCGAGGGCGTGCGGCAGAAGTACGTCCTGATCGACACCGCCGGCGTCCGGAAGGCCCGTCGGATCGACGACACCGTGGAGCTCTTCAGCGTCGAGCGCACCAAGGAGGCCATCGCCCGCTGCGACATCGCCGTCCTCGTGCTGGACGCCGAATCGGGGATCCTCGAGCAGGACAAGAAGGTCGCCGCGATCATCACCGAGAACCGGCGCGCCTGCATCGTGGTCGTCAACAAATGGGACCTCGTCGCCACCGACGTCCGCGAACGGCGCGAGAAGGAGATCGCCGAGCGGCGTGACCGGACCCGCGACCGCGACGACCGGGCGAAGCGGCCCACGATGCTCGTGGAGTTCGGTGCCTGGGTGCAGGAGAAGCTCTTCTTCCTCGACTACGCGCCGGTGATCTTCACCTCGGCGACGGACGGGTTCCAACTCGACCGCCTGCTCGAAGCCGTCCGCTACGTCGCCGCCCAAGGCCGGCAGAAGGTGCCGACCGCCATCCTCAACCGGACCCTGCAGGACGCGATCGTCCGCAAGCAGCCGGTGAGCGACAAAGGGCATCACCTCAAGTTCTACTACGCGACCCAGGTGCGGCAGAGCCCGCCGACCTTCCTGCTGTTCGTGAACAAGGACGAGCTGTTCAACATCGCCTACGAGAAGTACTTGGTCGGCGAGCTGCGCACGGCGTTCGGCTTCGAGGGATGCCCGCTCGTGATCGTGCCCAAGGCGAGGCCGAAGACCATCGCGCCCGTCCGCAAGTACCAGACCGCGACCGGCGAACCGGTGCCGAGGATCAAGCCGCGGAAACCGAAGGGCAAGTCGTACCATCCGGCCTTCCGTGACGGGCGATGGCTCCCGCCGGGTCCGGATGCGGCCAAGGCGGCCCCGGCCCGCCCCGGGAAGCCCGCTGCTGCCGGTGCACCCGGAGCAAGGCCTGGAGCAAAGCCTGGTACGCGTCCTGCCAAGGCGACGTCCTTCGAAGCACGGTCCGCGCGGCCGGGCGCGGGCAAACCCAAGCCCATGATGCGCGGCGGTCGCCCGATCGGCGGCAAGGTCAAGCCCGCGATGCGCGGCGGACGCCTGATCGGCAGCAAGGCGAAGCCCGCCGGGAAATCCGGGGCCAAGTCTAAGCCCAAAGCTTGAGGCGGAAGGCGGGCCGGCAAGAGCGTCGCCGGTCGCCGGTCAGCGGGCCAAGGCCGACCGAAGCTTCTCGACCCGGCGCTGGTTCACGCCGAGGTCGGAATGGCCGACCCGTGAGGCGGACCGCACGTGGACGACACGGGCGGGTTCGTCGACGAGGAACTCCACGTCGTCCACGAACCGGAAGAGCAGCGAGACGGACTCCGCGCGGAGGTAGCCTTCGCGCTCCTCGGTGACGCGTGTGCGAGCCTGGGCGAGGACCACGGCCTTCAACCTGGCCATCGTCTCCAGGCCCGACCCGTGGAACGGCAAGGACGCGACTTGGTGGCCGGGGTCCGGGTCCTGGCTGCCGACGCAGTTCGGCGAGCCGGGGCAGGGCAGGAGCTTGCCCGCGACGGGGCCGAGAGCGGGAGGCCGGCCCGTGCGGCAGCCGAGGACCGCTGCGCCCGCCGCGACCGCCGCCGCCAACCAGAGCAGGAGCCGGATTCGTTTCATGGGCGTACGGTAGCCTCGGCCGGTCCCCGCGCACCCGGAAAAGCGAAGCGGCCCTTGCCAAACAAGTTTATGTTCGTAAACTTCGCGTGTCCCACGGATGAACGCGTCGAGGACCGGTTTGTCGGGGGTCAGCGTTTGACTTTCGTTTTATCGGTCCCTTAAGCTCTCGCGCACTTGTCCCCGGGCGTTGTGGCGACACGCGTGGACGCCGTGGGCCGGAAAAGGGCAGCTGTGGCAGCCAAAGACGATTATCTCATCGATACGATGCTCGACATGGGTCTCCTGACCCACGAGCAGGTGGAGGCCGGTCGCGCCGAGGCGGAAGCGGCGGGCGAAGGCGTGCTCGACACCATGACGAAGAGCGGCTCGATCGAGCCGGCTATCGTCGTGATGGCGAAATCCACCTATTTCGGGGTCGAGTCCGTGAACGTCTCCGACCTCCGGTTGGCCGACGACGTCATCGGCTTGCTGCCCCGCCATGTCGCCAAGAAGTTCGACGCCGTGCCGGTGGGGCAGAGCGATTCCGGCGCCGTGGTCGTCGCGCTCGCCGACCCGTCCGACATCGACGCCGTCGACGGCCTCCGGCACGCGCTGAACCGCGACATCGAGCTCCGCGTCACCAGCCAGGCGGACATCGAGGCGTCGTTGGCCAAGTACTACGGCGGCGCCAGCCGCGACGACGGCGGCATCGGCAAGATGATCCAGGACATCACCGAGGGTGAGGTCGAGATCAACGCCTTCAAGGGCGACGTCGGCGACGACGAATCGGCCGTCGAGGCCGACGCGCCGATCATCAAGCTGGTCAACCAGGTGATCGTGGACGCCTTCAAGAAGCGCGCTTCCGACCTTCACCTTGAACCGCTGGCCAAGCGATTCCGCCTCCGCTTCCGCATCGACGGCGTCTGCGTCGAGCAATCCGACCTGCCGAAGCGGCTCCAAGCCCCGATCATCGCGCGCCTCAAGATCCAGGCCGGGATGAGCATCGCCGAACGGCGCATCCCGCAGGACGGCCGCATCAACGTGCCGGTCGGTGCCGGCGGAAAGACCATCGATCTCCGCGTCAACTGCCTCCCCACGCAGCACGGCGAGTCGATCGTCATGCGTATCCTCGACAAGTCCGGCCTGAAGCTGGGCTTGGCCGAGCTCGGGTTCTTCGCGGACGACCAGCAGAACTTCGAGCGGATCATCGGCCTGCCCGACGGCATCCTGCTCGTCACCGGCCCGACCGGTTCCGGCAAGACGACGACGCTCTACTCCTGCCTCAACTACATCAACCGGCCCGACCGCAAGATCATCACGGTCGAGGACCCGGTCGAGTACATGCTCGCCGGCATCAACCAGGTGCAGGTCCACGAACAGATCGGCTTCACGTTCGCGCTCGCTCTGCGCTCGATGCTCCGCCAGTCGCCGAACGTGATCATGCTCGGAGAGATCCGCGATATGGAGACGGCCTCCATCGCGATCAACGCGTCGCTCACCGGCCACCTGGTCTTCTCCACGCTCCACACCAACGACGCTCCCGGCGCCGTGACCCGTCTCATCGACATCGGCGTGAAGCCGTTCTTGGTGGCGTCGTCCGCGCGCTGCCTCATGGCGCAACGTCTCGTCCGCAAGGTCTGCAAGAGCTGCGGCGCGCCGCACGTGCTCGACCAGACCGAGGCCGACTCGATCGGCATCACGCCCGAACAGGCCGCCCAGGCCAGCGCCCGGAAGGGCAAAGGCTGCGGGGAGTGCAACAAGACCGGATGCAAGGGGCGCTTCGGCATCTTCGAGATCTTCAACATCAACGACGAGGCCCGGAAGATGATCTTCGACAAGGTGCCCGCCAACGTGCTCCGCGTGAAGGCCCGCGAGATGGGCATGCGCACGCTGCGCGAAGACGGCATCAGGAAGGTCCTCGCCGGCCTCACCACCGTGGACGAGGTCATGCGCGCCACCGTCACCGACCACTGAGCCCAGAACAGCCCGCGCCCGCGACGATCCGCGCCGCACCGGGGCTCAACCGATAACCCGATCCTGATCTTCCGCCATGTCGTACCAAATGTCCGATCTGTTGCAGTTGATGGTCTCCGAAGGGGCCGCCGACCTGCACATCCGTGTGAACGTCCCGCCGGTCATCCGGCTCCACGGCATCCTCCACCGCGTCGAGGGCCCGCCGTTGAAGCCGGAGGACACCGAGGAGCTGATGCGCTCGATCACGTCGGAGGACCACATCCAGCAGATCCGCGAGAAGGGCGGGGCCGACTTCGGCTTCGCCTTCGGCGAGCTCGCCCGTTTCCGCGTCAGCGCCTTCAAGGAGAAGGGCAACTTCGCCATCGTGCTCCGGCAGATCCCCAGCAAGCTCCTCACCATGGAGCAGATCGGCATCCCGCCCATCGCGCGCGAGCTCCTCTACAAACCCCGCGGACTGGTCCTGGTCACCGGTCCGACCGGTTCGGGCAAGACGACCACGCTCGCGTCGATGATCAACATCATCAACGAGGAGCGCGACGATGCCCATATCATCACGGTCGAGGACCCCATCGAGTACTACCACAAGCACAAGAAGGCGGTGGTGACCCAGCGCGAGGTCAACGTCGACGTGCCCAACTTCGCCGAGGCCCTCCGGCGCGCGCTGCGGCAGGACCCCGACGTGATCCTGGTCGGCGAGCTGCGCGACCTCGAGACGATGGAGGCGGCCATCACCGCCGCCGAGACGGGCCACTTGGTCTTCGGCACCCTGCACACCACCGGTGCCGCCAAGACCATCGACCGCATCACCAACGCCTTCCCGATGAACCAGCAGGAGATGATCCGCATCCAGCTCTCCACGGTGCTCCAGGCGGTCATCTCGCAGCTGCTCATCCCGCGCCACGACAAACCGGGCCGTGTGGCCATCTTCGAGATCATGGTGAACACACCTTCCATCGCGGCGCTCATCCGCGACAACAAGACGTTCCGCATCCAGTCGGACATCCAGACCGGGGCGAAGTATGGCATGGTGACCCTCGACAGTTTCCTCGTCGACAAGTGGCAGGCGGGCCTGATCGCCGAGGAAGAGGTCGTCAACAAGGCGCAGGACCCGACCACGATCATCCAGAAACTGCAGGAGCTGAAGGCGGCGAAGAGCGAGGCCGAGGCCTCCGGACGCCGCTGAACGAGGTGACTTATGCCCGAAGTGGTGACCGATCCGTTGTTGTCGCTCGTCCGTGAGCGCGGCCTGCTCGACGACCTCCAGACCGAGGAGGTGATGCAGGAGCACATCCGTGGCGGGAAACCCGTGTCGCAGGTGCTCCAAGACTACGGTCTGCTGGACATCGATTCCATCCTGCAGATCATGGCCGACCAGCTGTCCACGATGGTCGTCACCATCGAGGATTCGGCGATGACGCCCGAGGTCATCGCCGCGGTGCCGGCCGATAGCGCCCGCATGTATCAGTGCGTGCCCGTCGCCATGTACGGCGACACCGTCCAGGTCGCTTTGGTGGACCCGCTCAACCCGCAGGTCATCGACGAGCTCGGGTTCACGGTGAAGCACCAGATACAGCTGGTCGTGGCCGACCCGGCGGCGGTGCTCAAGGCGATCGAGAAGTTCTATCCGTCGCAGGCCGGCGGCGGTGCCGGCGGCGGCTACGCGGACCTGCTCAAGGAGCTCGGGTCCACCATGGACCTCTCCGCGGTCGAGGACGGCAAGACCGGCGTGCTGATGAAGCTCGACGACGCGGTCAACGACGCGCCGGTGGTGAAGTTCGTCAACCTCGTCCTGATGCAAGCGGTGCAGGACCGGGCGAGCGACATCCATTTCGAGCCGTTCGAGGACGAGTTCAAGATCCGCTACCGTGTCGACGGCGCTCTCTACGAGATGTCGCCGCCGCCGAAGCACCTCGCCAATCCTGTGACCTCGCGTCTCAAGATCATGGCGAACCTGAACATCTCGGAGCGCCGCATGCCGCAGGACGGCCGCATCTCCGTGAGCATCGCTGGCAAGCAGATCGACCTGCGCCTCTCCACGCTCCCGACGGCGTTCGGCGAATCGGTCGTGCTCCGCGTGCTCGACCGCAGCGCGATCAGCCTCGACCTCGAGACCCTCGGCCTGCCCAAGACCATCTTCGACTTCACCGTCGAGACGATCAACCAGCCGAACGGCATCTTCGCGGTCACCGGCCCGACGGGCTCGGGCAAGACCACGACGCTCTACTCCTGCCTGCGCCGCATCAACACGATCGACACCAAGCTGCTGACGGTCGAGGACCCGGTCGAGTTCGACATCGAGGGCATCATGCAGGTGCAGGTCAACGAGGGGTGCGGGATGACCTTCATGAAGGCCCTGCGCGCCTTCCTCCGGCAGGACCCCGACATCATCATGCTGGGGGAGATGCGCGACCTGGAGACGGCGCAGATCGCCATCCAGGCGTCGCTCACCGGCCATCTGGTGCTCTCCACGCTGCACACCAACGATGCCTCCGGCGCCGTGACCCGTCTGGTGGACATGGGCGTCGAGCCGTTCCTGATCTCCTCGACGCTGCTGGCCGTGCTCGCGCAACGGCTCGTCCGCAAGGTGTGCGTGAAGTGTCGGACGCCCTTCGAGCCGACCGAGAGCCAGCTCGGCCAGCTGAACCTCTCGCCGCACGATGTCGGCGACAAGAGCTTCTACTACGGGCGCGGATGTCCGGTCTGCAACGACACCGGCTACAAGGGCCGGAAAGGTATCTACGAGTTGTTGGTGATCACCGACGCCATCCGGAACCTCATCAACGAGCGCGCGCCGACGGTCGTGGTCCGTCAGAAGGCGGTAGAGCTCGGCATGATCACGCTGCGGGACGACGGTCTCCGCAACATCTACGACGGTGCTTCGACCGTGGAAGAAATCTTGAAGTACACCTGATCTCGGAAGGAAAGGAAGGATATGCCCAAATTCAACTACGTCGCCATGGACTCCCGCGGGAAGGAGACCAAGGGCACGCTCGAGGTCGGCAGCCAGGCCGACGCGATCAACCGTCTCAAGGAGATGGGCTTCTTCCCCACCAAGGTGATGGAGGCCGAGAAGCCCGCCGCCAAGAAGGATGCCAAGAAGAGCGGGGGCGCCCCGGGCACCGCCAAGGGAGGCAAGAAGGGCATCAACCTCAACTTCAAGATCCCCGGCCTCGGCGGCGGCGTGAAGACCAAGGTGCTCACCACCTTCACCCGTCAGCTGGCCACGCTGGTGGACGCCGGTCTGCCGCTGCTCCGCGGCCTCCGCGTCCTGGAGAAGCAGGAGCGCAACCCGACGCTCAAGGGAGTGCTCAACGACCTCGCGATGTCGATCGAGGGGGGAAGCACCTTCTCCGAGGGCCTCGCCCAGCACCCGAAGGTCTTCAACAAGCTCTTCGTGAACATGGTCAAGGCGGGCGAGCTCGGCGGCGTGCTCGAAGTCGTCCTGAACCGTCTCTCCGAGTTCATGGAGAAGGCGGAGAAGATCAAGGGCAAGGTCGTCGCGGCGATGTTCTACCCTTCCGCGGTCATGACCGTCGCCGTCGGCATCTTGGCACTGCTGATGGTGGTCGTCGTCCCCAAGTTCAAGCAGATCTTCGCCGACATGCTCGGTGACGCGGGCATGCCGGCCTTCACCGAGTTCGTCCTCAAGATCTCCGACATCATCAAGGATTACACGATCGTCTTCCCCGAATGGGCGGGCGGCTTCCCGGTCCCCGGCCCGGTCGTGGTCGGCCTCATCGTCTTCTTCATCTTCTTCAAGTTCGGCGTGAAGACCAAGAAGGGCCGCTGGCTGTTCGACAAGTTCAAGCTGCACATGCCGGTCATCGGCAGCGTGGTCAGCAAGGTCGCCATCTCCCGCTTCTGCCGGACGCTCGGCACCCTCGTGAGCTCGGGAGTGCCGATCCTCCAGGCCTTGAACATCGTCAAGGAGACCGCCGGCAACGTCATCATCGCCAACGCGGTCCAGGCCATCCATGAGAGCGTCAAGGAAGGCGAGACGATCACGGCGCCGCTGGAGAAATCCGGCGTGTTCCCGCCGATGGTGATCTCGATGGTGGATGTCGGCGAGCAGACGGGCGCGCTGCCCGAGATGTTGCTCAAGATCGCCGACAACTACGACGACGAGGTCGACAACGCGGTCGCGGCCATGACCTCGCTGCTGGAGCCGATCATGATCGTGTTCCTCGCCGTCATCGTCGGCAGCATCGTCATCGCGCTCTTCCTACCGCTCATCACGCTCATCGACAAACTCGGCGGCGACGAGGGTAGCGGCAAAGGCGACTAGGCTTCCCAGGCCATCGTCCCGACTGCGGCCGCCGGAGACCCCGGTGGCCGTTTTTCCATTTTCCACCCGCCCCGGCCGACGCGGCTTTGATCGTCCGCCGAAGCCGGTCGGCGGTAGAAGCCACGCGTGGCGCGGGCAGGCGTGCGTAGGCATGGACGTGACAGGCGCGGCGACAGCGCGTTGATCCGCAGGCTTCACGCCTCCGACCGGCGTAAGGCTTGCAACTGTGCGGCGATGGACTGGGTCTGGTCGCTGATCGCGATGAAGGCTCAGCGCAACATCTTTCCCAGATCGCCAGCGTAACCTGTCAGTTCCAGGAACGCTGAGCCGATCTCTTTGCCCGCGTCGTCGCGGATGCGGCAGCCGCCCTCCCAATACGCGATGCCGCCGCCGACCATCTCCTGATCTTTCGCGAGCGGCTCCAGTAGGAAAACAACCGGCTGGTCCGACTGCGGATCACGCGTCCTGAAACGGACGCTCACGGGATAAACCGCGCCCGTCACCGGGCTTTTCCAGGTCTTCACGGTCTCCAACCTGAATCCTGCCGATGGCAGATGCGTGACGACCCCGTTGGTGGCGACCCACGCGAGCGTGGAAAAGCTGTCCTGCGAACCGTCGGTCCGGCGCATCCGGTAGGCCATGACTTCTCGGCCATCCTTCAGTTGCAGGCAGGTCCAGTCCCAGCCCGTCTGCCCGTCGCCCAGTTGGCTGCTGCTGATCTCGTGATCCATCCAGGCCTCGCCGTGGACATGGTTCGTCTTGGAATCCAACCTCAACACACCGTCCGCCGCCAGTCGGGGGAAGGTCAGGTAGTGACTCGCCGACCTCGGATCGGCGGCCTTCCGTGAAACCGAGTCCTTGCCGAACACCACGAGTCTTTTGAGCGGCTGCAATCCCAGCTGCAGCGTCG
>JBBRQL010000050.1:0-20139 GCA_038226425.1 Verrucomicrobiota bacterium | reverse complement strand
GAATTAGATTGCACACCTGCTTGAGCACTGAAGACTTCGACGCGGTTGAGTTGATGTTCTTCGTCATTTCACCTGTCGTGTGACAGGAGCCGAGGCGTCAGCTCAACCGTTTTCGTCAAATTCTGTGGGATGCCAGTGGTCCGGAAGCCTCTAAGCAAACTCTCCCGAAGATGTGAAGCACAGCCGAATATTGATTATCAGATATCATGAATGTTGATGTCGCGAATGCGCTGCCGCTTGCTGACGTGTGGTCAGGAGAATAAGCGGAGGATAGAGCACGGACGGCTACATTCCCGTGAATTCCATTTACACCAACCTCAGCCTCGAACAACCCGAAACCAGCAGGCACGCTAGAGCCGGCACCTACACCCATCGCACTGGTCTCGGAGTAACTGGTGTGATTTATTGCAGGATGATATGAACCAATTTCTTCGACTGATCCAGAGAAATTGGCCGAGTTCATCGACGTAAACACCTGTCCGTGGACTGCGGCTGTGGTGGTCGTTAGAAGGTAGAAAATGCGCCAAGTGTGTTGCTTCATATAACTTTTTAGTAGCGAAGGAAAAATTACATGGTGTCAAGCGACAATTTTCCGGTGCAATGGTGTCCGCTGTCCTTGCCGGGTCGCAGAGCCGTGAGGCATGTGAGGCGAGCACTGGGTGCCCCGGGGTACGGCGATGTTGACTGGCTGCGGCTGGGGATCCTGCGCGTGCTCGGACAGGCCGCCGCGTCCTGATCGTCCACGACAAGGCCGGTATCGACTTCTGGAAACACTGCCGGAACTAGAGCGCGGTGTACTTAATCAGCCGCGTCAACGTAGACATGGTCTATGATCATGTCGCGAGCCGGCCCGCCAGCCAGGACCCGCGCGACCACGGCGTCACCGACGGCCGGCGGGTGCTCACCCGCGAGGGGTACCCGCTGAGGATCATCTGCCACACCAGGCAGGAGACGGGCCAGATCTACGAGTTCCTGACCCACAAGCACACGACCTGCACGCCGGGGTGGTCCCCGATCTGTACCGCCGTCGTGGGACGTCGAGAAGGTCTTCGACGACTTCAAGAACAAGCTCAGCGAGTAGCGAGGCTCGGCAATTGCTGTCGCTGGAAGGCGACGGTGATCTTCTCCCGGAAGAAGCCCGGATCGCACCCCTCCTGCTTCCCGCCCTTGCCTATGGGCGGGCCTTCCGCAAGGTTGGCCCACCCATGAAATCCCTCGTGAACGCCGTGCTGCCATGGCTCGGTGCTTTCGCCTTGCTCGCCGACGGGCCGGTGGTGATCAACGAGATCCACCACTCGCCGGAACCGAGACAGGAACGCGTCGAGTTCATCGAGCTCCACAACCGCGGCACCAACGCTCTCGACCTCTCCGGCTGGCATCTCGGCGGCGGAGTGAAGTTCGCCTTCCCCACCGGCACGACCTTCCCGCCGGGTGCCTATCTCGTCGTCGCCGAGGATCCTGCCGCGCTCGCCGCGAAGTACCGCGCCACGTCCGCGCTGGGCCCGTGGGAAGGCGGCCTCAGCGGTGAAGGCGAGACGCTCATCTTGACCGATGCGGACGGGAAGCGCGTGGACGAGGTCGACTATCAGCTCGGTTTCCCGTGGCCGACGGTCGGCGGAGCTCCGGGCTATTCCATCGAGCTGGTCCACCCGGACCTCGACAACTCGCTCGGCGGGAACTGGCGCGCCTCCGTCGTCGGATCCACCGGCCAGCAATCGCAGACGGTCATCCCGGCGGGCTCGACCTGGCGCTATCGCAAGGGCACCTCCGAGGCCTCGGTGCCCTCCACCGCGTGGCGCGCGACGGCCTACGATGATTCGACGTGGAGCGAAGGATCCTTGCCCATCGGATACGATCCGGGCGTCGCCTTCGGCACGCGTCTCGACGACATGCGCGGCGCCTATCGGCAGGTGTTCCTGCGGAAGACCTTCTCGACGGCCGGTGCGACCGAGGCGACCACGTTGCGGGTCGAGGCGTTGTACGACGACGGCTTCAAGCTCTGGCTCAACGGCACGCCGCTGCTCGACGTGTCCATGGCCGGGGGCGAGGTGCCCTTCGACGCCAATAGCCTCGGCGCGGCGCGCGAGGACAACAGCTACGCGGCCTTCGACATCACGCTGCCGGCGGGCCTGTTGCGTCCCGACGGAAACGTGCTGGCGGTGCAACTAGCCAACATCGATCTCAGCGCCAGCTCCGACGCGTTTTTCGATGCCGTGGTCCGCGTCGTGAGCGGTCCGGCCGGACAAGGCCCGACGCCCGGTCGGCGCAACGCCGTCTTTGCCGTGAACGCGCCCCCTGCCCTGCGCCAGGTCGTCCACAGCCCGCAGCAGCCGCGCTCCGGCGAGGCGCTCACCGTCAGCGTGCGCGCGACGGATCCGGACGGCGTCGCCTCGGTCGCGCTCGAATACCAGCTCGTCGAGCCGGGCAGCTACCTCCCGCTCAGCGATCCGGCGTTCGCCACCCGGTGGACGCGCATCGCGATGTCCGCCACGGTGACCGACACCAACGTCTTCGCCGTCATCTTGCCCGTCGAGTTGTCGCGCCATCGCAACCTCGTCCGCTACCGCATCATCGCCCGCGACCGCCTCGGCGCCGAGGTCCGCGCGCCGTACGCCGATGATCCCGTGCCCGATTTTGCGGCCTTCTGCTACGACGGCGTGCCCGCGTGGACCGGTGCGGTCCGACCCGGCGCCACGACCGCGCTCGGCCAGGTCTTCACCGTCGGCACGAACGAGATGAACCGTCTGCCGGTCTTCCACCTGCTGTCGCGCCGCAACGACGTCGCGGTCGCCACCGGTTGGGCACCCGGACAACCGAACAACCAGTACCGCGGCGACAACTATCTCTGGGAAGGCACGCTGGTGTACGACGGCGGGGTGTACGACCACATCCGCTATCGCATGCGGGGCGGCGTCTGGCGCTACACGATGGGGAAGAACGCGTGGAAGTTCGACTTCAACCCCGGCCACGACTTGAAGATGCGCGACGACCACGGACGCCGTTATCGCGCGAGCTGGGACAAGCTGAGCTTCCGTCCGGACATCCAGCAGGGCGATTATAACCACCGCGGGGAACAGGGTCTCTTCGAGAGCGTCGGCTACAAGCTGTTCAACCTCGCCGGTGTCGACGCCAACCGCACCACGCATGTGCAGTTCCGCGTCATCGATGACGTCGCCGAAACGAAACCCGCCGACCAGTACGGCGGCGATTTCTGGGGCAAGTACCTCGCGGTCGAGGAGCAGGACAGCCGCTTCCTCAAGGAGCGCGGCCTGGCGGATGGAAACATCTTCGACATGGAAGGCGGCAGCGGCTTGCTCAACCACGCCGGCAAGCTCGGTCCGCTCGACCGCTCCGACCTCAACGCCTTCCTCAACACCTACAATTCCACGACACCGACGGAATCCTGGTGGCGCACCAACCTCGATCTGCGCAGCTACTTCGGATATCAGACCATCGCCCAGGGCATCCACCACTACGACATCGCCGACGGGAAGAACTACTTCTACTACCGCGATCCGGCGCGCGGCCTGTGGGTGGTGCAACCGTGGGACCTCGACCTGACCTGGGCCGACAACATGTACCGAGCGGGCCAGACCGGCGGCGACGAGCCGTTCAAATCCAAGGTGCTCTCGAACTTCTCGGCCACGGCCCCGCGCTATCCGGCGATCGCGATGGAGTTCCGCAACCGCGTCCGCGAGCTGCGCGACCTGCTCTTCAACACCGACCAGGCCTGGGCCGTCATCGACGAGCAGGCGTTGCTCATCCGCGGCACCGAGCCGTACTCGGTCACCGACGTGGACCGCGCCCAGTGGGATTACAATCCCGTCATGGCCAACGGGGCCATCACCTTGTCGAGCAAGGCGGGGTACGGCCGCTTCTACCAGTTCCCGCAGGAGCCGGGCGTTCCCCGCAGCTTCGCCGGCGCGGTCGAGCTGATGAAGCGCTACGTCGGCTACCGCAGCACCAACACGACCTTCTCGCTCGACAAGATCAGCGCCGAACCGGCCCGCCCCGCGACACCCGTGCTCACCTTCGCCGGACCGGCCGCGTTCCCGGTGGACCGCCTGCTCTTCCGCGCCTCGGCCTTCAGCGGCGCCGGAACCTTCCGCTCGGTGAAGTGGCGGATCGCCGAGATCACCCGCACCAACCATCCGTCCTACCAGCCCGGCGAAGCGTGGCGCTACGAGATCGACCCCGTCTGGGAGACCGCCGAGCTCGCCGACGCGACGACCGAGCTGCAGATCCCGTCGGCCGTCCTGCGCGTCGGACATCTCTACCGCGCCCGCGTCCGCCACACCGACACCGCGGGACGCGCCAGCAACTGGTCCGCGCCCGTCGAGTTCACCGCCGCCGAACCCGGCAACGGCGCCGCCCTGCTCGCGGATCTCCGCCTCACCGAGGTGATGTACAACCCGCCGGCCGACGGCTTCGAGTTCATCGAGGTCCACAACGACAACACGGCGCAGGCGCTCGATGTCGCCGGCGCGAAGTTCACCGCCGGCATCGGGTTCACCTTCCCCGCCGGCGCCACGCTCGCGCCCGGCGCCTACGCGGTGCTGGTGAAGACGACGAACACCGTCGCCTTCCGCGCCTATCACGGCTTGCCGGCCGGATTCCCGCTCTTCGGCCCGTACGACCGATCCCTCGGCAACGGCGGCGACACGCTCACGCTGAAGACCGCCTCGGAAGGCGCGGTCATCTTCAGCGTCACCTACTCCGACCAGCCGCCGTGGCCGGTCGAAGCCGACGGCAACGGACGCTCGCTCGTGCCTGCCATCGACGGCACCGCGGACCTGGATTCGCCGGCCTCTTGGCGCGCCAGCACCGCGGTCGGCGGCTCGCCCGGGCGCGCCGACCCCGCACCGGGTCGATTGGAGATCGGCGAATTGAAGGCCGGCCCGGACGGGCTCCAGGTCGGCATCTTCACCGCATCCGATGTCACCTACGTGCTCGAGACCTCGCCCGACCTGCGCACTTGGACCCCGACCGCCACGAACACCGGCCCGGCGGCCTTCGGCCTGAAGTTCCTTCCCGGAGCCGAGGGCCGGTTCCTCCGCGCGGCGAGAAGGTGACCGGAGGTGCGCTCAGAAGTGCGCGGACCGTTTTTGAAAAGTCGCACTTTGTCGTGTCGTCGAATCGGACCCGGCGCGGCGTGCGACAAAGCTCGGACGAGTAGGAGAAGGCGATCTGCTGGTCGCAGACCCGCGAGACGGCAAAGTGTCATTGGCTCTGCGAAAAAGATGGATCTGGAAAACAGGAAAACAGGAACGGAGCCGGCAACGCTCCGGTTTTCTTGCTTTCCTGTTTTCCAGATTCTCTCTCCGGCCGATGTCTTCTAATGAGCAAGTGCAACTCTGCCCCGGCCGCCGCCTCCTCCACTTCGGATCGCACCCGCTGTCCGGCGTCCGCACGGCACATAGCGGCCTTGCCATCGGACCACCTCTCAAGCCCAGTTGTGCGGTCCACCGATGCGAACTTTTCCCCATGCCCTCGCCATCGCGGCCGCGGTGATCTCCGTCGCGTCCCTGCCCTGCCGCGGCGCGGATGCCTCCGCGGCACCGTCCCGGGAGGCGACGCCGTCAGCCGCACCCCACGCCGTGAAGCCCGCCGGCCTGGACCTTCCGCAAGAGACCCAGGATCCAGCGCTCAGCCCGGCGGAGGCGACGAAACACTTCAAGGTCGCTGACGACCTGGAATGGGAGCAGGTCCTCGCCGAACCGGAGATCGCGCAGCCGGTCTTCCTCAACTTCGATGAGCGCGGTCGCATGTGGGTGGTGGAATACCGGCAGTATCCCTCGCCGGCCGGGCTGCGGATGGTCAGCCACGACAGCGTTTGGCGCGCCGTGTACGACCGCGTGCCGGCGGCCCCGCCCCGCCACGTCCGCGGCAAGGACCGCATCACCATCCACGAGGACACCGATGGCGACGGCCGCTACGACCGGCACAAGGTCTTCGTCGACGGCCTCAACATCGCGACCGCCGTCGAGCGCGGCCGCGGCGGCGTCTGGGTCTTGAACCCGCCTTACCTGCTCTTCTACCGCGACGCCGATGGCGACGACGTGCCCGACGGCGACCCGGAGGTGCGGCTCTCCGGTTTCGGGCTCGAGGACACCCACAGCGTCGCCAACTCGCTGCGGTGGGGTCCGGACGGATGGCTCTACGGCGCGCAGGGCAGCACGGTGACGGCGAACATCCTCGTCCACGGCGCGGACGGGAGACCGAAGGACCCGAAACCCGTCTATTCGCAGGGCCAGGACATCTGGCGCTACCATCCGGAGAAACGCATCTACGAGGTCTTCTCCGAAGGCGGCGGGAACGCGTTCGGCTGCGAGATCGACAGCAAGGGGCGCATCTTCTCCGGCCACAACGGCGGCGACACGCGCGGCTTCCACTACCAGCAAGGCGCTTATCTGCAGAAAGGGTTCGAGAAGCACGGTCCTCTCTCGAACCCTTATGCCTACGGCTATTTCACCGCGATGCCGCAGGACAGCGTCCCGCGCTTCACGCACAACTTCGTGGTCTACGACCACGGTGCATTGCCCTCGCGGTACGCTGGCCGGTTGTTCGGTGTGGAGCCCATTCAAGGGCGCATCGTGGAGAGCGAGATCAGCGCCGACCGCTCGTCGTTCCGCACACGGGACGTGTCGCGTCCGGTCACGAGCGACGACCGGTGGTTCCGTCCGGTGGACATCAAGGCCGGACCCGACGGCGCGATCTACGTCTGCGACTGGTACGACCGGCAGGTGAACCACTACCGCAACCACGAAGGCCAGATCGACACGGGCAACGGCCGCATCTACCGGCTGAAGGCCAAGGGCGCCGCACCGGTGAAGGCCGAAGATTTCTCCCGGCTGACCGGCACCCAGCTTGTCGAACGGCTGGCGCATCCGAACCGCTGGGTCCGTCAGACCGCGCTGCGGATCCTCGGCGACCGTCATGACGTATCGCTGGCTCCGGCGTTGTCCGCGGCGCTCCACCGCAGCACCGGCCAATACGCGCTAGAACTGCTTTGGGCGCTCGACCGCTGCGGCGGGTCCACGGAAGCGGAGATGCTCATGGCGTCCTCCCATGCGGATCCGTTCGTGAGGCTTTGGGCGGTCAGGCTGCTCGGCGACGCGCGCTCGGTCTCACCGGATGTGGCGACCCGCTTCGTCGCGATGGCCGCCACCGAACCCGACCTTGAAGCTCGCGGACAGCTCGCCGCCACCGCGAAACGCTTGCCCGCGAAAGACGCTCTCCCGCTGGTCCGGGCCTTGGCGATGCGGACCGAGGACGCCGATGACAACCGCATCCCGCTGCTGCTCTGGTGGGCGATCGAGGCGAAGTGCGCGTCGGACCCCGAGGCGGTGCTCGCGCTCTTCGCCGACCCGGATTTTTGGCGGCGCCCGTTGGTCGAGACGCATCTGCTCGAGCGTCTCGCGCGCCGGTTCGCCCAAGCGGGTTCGCAACGCGACCTGCTCGCCTGCGCGAGGCTCTTCGAACTCTCGCCATCGGTCGCGCACAGCCGACGGCTGATGGCCGGGTTCGAGGTCGCGTACAAGGGACGTCCGCTGGCTGGCCTGCCCGAAACACTGGTCCGGGCGATGGCGCGCGACGGGGTAGGGTCGGCGGCGTTGGCGCTGCGGAGCGGCGATGCCGGGGCGGCGCAGAAAGCAATCGCGGTCGTGGCCGACGGAGCCGCACCGCGGGCCGAGCGCTTGGCGTATCTCGGTGTGATGAGCGACCTGAAGTTGCCGGGAGCGTTGCCGGCCTTGGGACGCGCCTATCGCGAAGCGGCGCAGGACGACGGTCTGCGCCAAGCGGTGCTCGCCAGCTTCCAGACCTACGACGACCCGTCCATCGCCGACATCGTGCTCGAAGGATCCGCCGCGCTCGGCGGCGGATCGCTCGCGACCGCGCAAGCCTTGCTCGCGAGCCGGCCGGCATGGGCACTGAAGTGGGCGCAAGCCCTCAGCGACGGCGGCGGCGCGACCGGCATCATGAAATCCGCGGCCGGGGCCGTCCCGTCGAACATCGTCCGCAAGCTGAGACAGCACCGCGGCCCCGAGCTCCAGGCGCTGCTGGCCAAGCTTTGGCCCGACACCAGCAGCCCGACGACGGCGGAGATGGAGGCGAAGATCCGCCGCCTGACCGAGGTGGTCCGCACCGGAATCGGCGACCCGTACCAAGGCCGTGCGCTGTTCCGGTCCACCTGCGGCGGCTGCCACAAGCTCTTCGGCCAAGGCGCCGACGTGGGACCGGACCTGACGGTCCACGACCGCGCTGACCTCGGGTCGATGCTGCTGGCAATCGTGAACCCGAGCGCGGAGATCCGCGAAGGCTTCGAGAACTACTCGGTCGAGACCAAGGACGGTCGGTCTCTGTCGGGCTTCTTGGCCGAGCAGGACGACCGGATGATCGTGCTGCGCGGGCTGGACGACCAGAATGTCCACCTGGCCCGGGCCGACCTCGCGGAGCTCAAGGCCGCCGGGCTCTCGCTCATGCCCGAAGGATTACTCGACGGCTACTCCGAGCAACAGACACGCGACCTCTTCGCCTACCTGCGCAGCACCCAGCCGCTCGTCGGCGAACCTCCGCGCCCGGCCAAGAAGCCGTGACCCGGCTCAAGAAGACTGGTCCAAGCTCGCCCGATGTCTTGGCGCGGCGCAGATGCGGTGCCTTGGAGCGAACGCAGATCCGACGATCGCGTCCGCTCGGCAGAACCCGCGCCTCGAACTGATTTTCCCTTTTCTTCCCGACAAACTGGCTCTGAGGTCTTTTACGTCAGTCGCGATGGGACCGGCACTCCCATGCGGAAAGCCGGACTCGCGGGCCGCAAGGGCAAGCAAGCCGACGGAAGCTCCAAGACCCGGGAGGTCAAGCTGGGAGCGGCTTTCACCCAACACGGGGTCGACGCGGAGGGCCGTCCCCTGCGCGACCATGGATCCACGACCTACGTCGCCAGCCATGCGCCGTCCGGGGAATTCTCCCTGCTTTTGCGGGCCGATGCCCGTCGCCGTGGTGTCGGCAGCACCAAGCAAGTCATCTTCCTGAGCGACGGGGGACCGGGCGGAGGACATCGCTCCGGAGTGCTTTGCCGGATGCGTCGGCATCCTGGACTTCTACCACGCCTATGAGCGCCTCGATGAGTTGGCCGCGGCCTTGGACGGGGCCAGCGCCAAGTCCCGGACGGAGTGCTGGAAGGGCTGGCTCCTCGACGATGGAGTCGCGCTGGTGATCGCCCATGGGAGACGGCTGCACGCCAAAGGCTCCGAGGACCCGGAAGGGGGCGAATAGCATCTCGGGTTCTTGGAGCGGCATATGAAACGGATGCTATAAGTGACCTATCGCAAAACGGCTGGTTCATCGGAAGCGGGCCCACATCGAGGCCGGTTGCCGCACCGTGGTCGGTAAGCGACCCAAGCAGTCGGGGATGTTCTGGTCTGTGAGCGTTCGAGCTGCGTCCTCAACTTCCGCACACTTCTCCTCAGCCAACGCTTCGCCCCCTTTTGGAACGACCGCACCGCTGCCAACTCTCCCAAAAAAGACACCCTCTCCCTCGCCGCATGACCTTCACCCGCCAACAATCTCGTCGTACACCCCGCAGACAGGCAGGATGCCCGTCCCACCTTTCAAACAGGCTCTCATCCCCGACGATGCCGTTTTCGTTGCCGATCAGCTCGTGGATGGTCAAGGGCGCGCCGAAGGCATCTTGATCCTTAGCTGGCGATATTCCCGGCCGTGACCGTCCTGCCCCGGGTCTCGTCGTCCACCAGCTTCTTTGGCGCCATCGCTGTGCCGTCTTGGATCAGTCTCCGCAACCGACACATCGGACCGCATGGGGCACTACCGGGAGAAGGCGTGGCAAAATGTGGCGCGATCCGCAGCCGTCATCTCCGATGAGGTTTGGCTTTTGTCCCGGCGGTGATCCCGACATTCTCCCACCCGTGGAAAACGCCTCAGCCTCGCGCTCCGGCCCTGCCGTCCTCCCCATCGGTCCTGCTCCTGTTTTCGGCCGCCCCGACCTGGTCCGGGCGGTCGCGCTCTATCGCGCGATGGCCACCGCCCGCCGGGTGGACAAAGTCGAGATGGAGCTGGTGAACCGCGGCGAGGCGTTCTTCCACGTCGGCGGCGCGGGCCACGAGGCGTGCGCGGCGCTGCACGCCCATCTGACGCCGGACGATTGGCTCCACCTCCACTACCGCGACAAGGCGTTGATGCTCGCGCGGGGCATCCCGGTGGAGCAGTTCTTCCACAGCTCGCTTTGCACCGGCGCGAGCCATTCCGTGGGCCGGCAGATGAGCGCGCATCTCAGCGCGCCGGACCTGAAGGTGCTCAGCCTCGTCGGCCCCGTCGGCAACAACGCCCTCCAAGCGGTCGGCGTCGCCCATGAGATCGTGGCAGAACGCGGAGCGCGGAACGGGGAATCCAACACTGCGATCGTCGTCTGCGGCGTGGGCGACGGGACGAGCCAGCAGGGCGAGTTCCTTGAAGCCGTCGCCGAAGCGGTCCGCTCCCGGTTGCCCGTGTTGTTCTGGGTCGAGGACAACGGCCTCGCCATCTCGACCCGCACCGGCGGGAAGACCTTCTACCAGTTGCCGCAAGGCGATGCCGCGGAGTTCTACGGCCTTCCCATCCATCGGCTCGACGGACGCGATGCGCTTGCGTGCGACCGCGCGCTGGGCCCGATCGTCGGCGGCATGAGGGCTTCGCGCGGGCCGGCCTTGGTCGTCTTCCGTGCCGAACGGCTCACCCACCACACGAACGCCGACGACGAGACCCGCTATCGCGGGAGCGATGCGATCGCCCAGCTCCGCACCGAGGCGGATCCGTTGGCCAAGCTCCGCGCGCAGCTGGTGGAAGCCGGTGTCGCCGCCGGCGACCTCGACGACGTCGACGCCGAGGTCGAGCGCGAGGTGCGCGCAGCCGCCGAACGTGCCCTGGTCGCGGCGGACCCGGTGCCGAACCTCGACGCGCGCCCGCCGTTGCCGGCCGCCCTCGCCTCGCGCCCGGAGCACCGTGGGGACGGATCTTCGACGCGGCTCTCGATGCTCGAGGCGTTGCGCGAGGTCCTGCGCCAGCATCTCGCCGCCGACGGACGCGTCTCGCTCTACGGCCAGGACATCGAGGATCCGAAGGGGGATGTCTTCGGGCTGACGCGCGGGTTGTCCGACGCGTATCCGGCGCAGGTGAAGAACTCGCCGCTCACCGAGAGCACCATCGCCGGCGTGAGCATCGGGCGGGCGTTGGCGGGCGGCCGGCCGGTGGCGTGCATCCAGTTCGCCGACTTCCTTCCGATCGCCTTCAACCAGATCGCCAGCGAGCTCGGATCGATGTACTGGCGTACGGACGGCGGATGGCAGGCGCCGGTCATCGTGCTGGCACCCTGCGGCGGCTATCGACCGGGCCTCGGGCCGTTCCATGCGCAGACCTTCGAGAGCGTCATCGCCCACGTGCCGGGCGTCGACGTGTTCATGCCCAGCACCGCGGCCGATGCCGCGGGCCTGCTCAACGCGGCGTTCGCGAGCGGGCGCCCGACGGTCTTCCTCTACCCGAAGGTCTGCCTGAACGACCCCGCGCTCTCCACGAGCTCCGACATCGCGGATCATCTCGTGCTGCCGGGCAAGGCGCGCTTCCTCACGCGCGGCGACGATCTCACAGTCGTCTCGTGGGGCGCGACCGTCCCGCTCTGCGCCCGTGCCGTCGCCGCGTTGGAGGCCGCGGGCGTCCACGCGGAGCTCATCGATCTCCGCAGCCTCAGCCCATGGGACAGCGACGCGGTCTGCGCCAGCGCCAGCCGCACCGGACGCCTGATCGTCGTCCACGAGGACAACCTCACCTGCGGCTTCGGCGCGGAGGTGCTCGCGACCATCGCCGAGCACGCGACCGCTCGGGTCCGTTCGCGGCGGGTCACGCGTCCCGACACCTACGTGCCCTGCAACTACGCGAACCAGCTCGAGGTCCTGCCGAGCCTGAAGCGCGTGCTCGAAGCCGCCGCTGCGCTCTGTGATCTCGAACTGTCGTGGAAAGCGGAGGCGGCGGGCGATGCCGGCGTCTTCGTGCTCGAAGCGGTCGGCTCCAGCCCGGCCGACCAGAACGTCACGGTCGTCGAGTGGAAGGTCCGCGTCGGAGACACCATCAAGGCCGGCGACCTGATCGCGGATTGCGAGGCGGACAAGGCGGCCTTCGAGCTGCGCGCGCCGGTCGGTGGCGTCGTCCGCGAGCTGATCGCGGTCGACGAGAAGGTCCCGGTCGGCACGCCGCTCGCGAAGATTCTCGCGGCGACCTCCGCGCCCGTGATGCCGAAGCGGATTCCGGCGGAACCGCAGCCGCTGATGAAACGTCGGAGCCCGGGCATCCGGCCCGCCACCGCCGCGGAGAGGCGTCACGGCGCGGATTCCGCCGACGGCTCACCGGCAGAAATCACCACCACGGGCAAACAGGCCGGGCTCAGCGACGTCGTCGGGATTTCGACCATCGCCGGATCCCAGGGCGGCCGCATCGTGACGAACGAAGAACTCGTCCGCCGCTTCCCTGGGCGGACCGCGAACGACATCGTCCAGCGCACCGGCATCCAGTCGCGCCACCTGCTCGCGCCGGGCGAATCGGTGCTCACCTTGGCCGCTTCCGCGGCGCGCTCGGCGCTCCGCGCATCCGGGCTCACGCTGGCGGACCTCGACGCCATCTTCGTCAGCACCAGCTCGCCGCTCTCGCTCAGCCCGAGCATGGCGTGCCTGCTGCACCACGAGCTGGGCAAGGACGGGGTGGCCAAGGACGTGCCGGCCAGCGACATCCTAGCGGCGTGCACCGGCTACCTCTACGCGCTGCAGGCGGCGTACGATTTCTGCCGGTCGCGACCGGCGGCGAACATCCTCGTCGTCACCGCCGAGGCGATGAGCACCTTCACGGATCCCGACGACTTCGACACGGCCATCGTGTTCGCCGATGCAGCGACCGCCACGCTCGTCCACGGGCCGGAGTCCGCGAAGTTCGCCTCCGCGAAGGCGCTGCTCCATCGCCCGCTGCTCAGCGCCCGCGGCGAGGACGGCACGATCCTGAACCACGGCCGGCGGGACCATCCGAACGTGAACATGGACGGCATGAAGGTCTTCCCGATGGCCGTGCGCCAACTGCTCGCGCTGCTGAAGCAGGCCTGCGCCGCGAACGGCCTCGCGGCCGAGGAGCTCGACTATATCATCCCGCACCAAGCCAACGGACGGATCCTCGACGCCGTGGACCAGCGGCTGAAGATGCGGAAAGGCCGGCTGGTGAACCGAGTGCGCCACAGCGGCAACACCAGCAGCAGCACCATCCCGCTCGTCCTCGCCGAGCTGCTCCAAGAAAATCCCGAGGGCAAGGCCGGGCTCTGCGCCTTCGGCGGCGGCTTCACATTCGGCGCGGCGGTGCTGGAGTTCGTCTGAACCGGGACGACGGAGAAACCGGCCGATGAAGACGGCAAGGCTTCCGCCGGTTGCTTCTTAGCCGGGACCCTGCAGACGGATCAGGGTGGAACGGCCAACCTGGCCGTTCTCGGCACGAGGACGTACCCACCGGAGGGTGCGTTCCCGGCGAACCCAACGTGGCGGGCTGGTAGCCCGTTCCACCAGCCTTTGACCGCATGGTTCCGGACTAGCCGGGACATGCAGTTGGAACAGAAGCCAACGAAGGGAACAAAGAGCGGGGAGGCGGGAAATTGAACAGCGGGTCAAAATGGGGAAGGACACCCAAAAGGTGGCAGCTGTGCGCGTCCGCAAAGGTCTGGGTCGCCCCTGCTGGTCGCTTCGTTTCCTTCGTTCCCTTCTGTTCAAAAGAATGGTTCCGACTTGGCTGACCAGTCATGTCGTCGAGCGTCCGTGGTTGCTTCGACACGAGGCCTCCCGCTGGCCGACGCGATCCGCTGTTGACGCAGCGGCCCGTCATGCGCTCTTTGCCGTCCTGTGCGACCGCCGCTCGAGGACACCTTCATCAGCTGGTCCGTCCCGCCTGTGCAGATGGACGAGCTCTGGTCCGCCGGCTGGTGGTATCTCGGGCCGGTGTTCTTCCGACGCGCGAGCATCGAGTGGGGCGGCCGGCTGGCGCCGCTCCAGCATCTCCGGCTGGAACTGGCGCGCTTCCGGCCGAGCACGAGCCAGCGACGGGTGCTGCGCCGCAACCGCGACCTCGACCTGCGCGTCCGGCCCGCGGAGGTGGACCCGGAACGCTGCGCGCTCTTCGACCGCCACAAGGTCCGCTTCGACGAGGGCGTCCCGCATGCCTTGACCGATTTCCTCGGACCGAACCCGGCCGCCCATCCGGTGCCGGTGCTCGAGTTCGGGCTCTACCGGCGCGACCGGTTGATCGCCGCGAGCTATCTCGCCCGCGGCCACCGCTCCGTCGCCAGCCTCTACTGCGTGTTCGAGCCGGACGAAGCGCCGCGCAGCCTCGGCATCTACACGATGCTGCGGGAGATCCAGTGGGCGAAGGAGCAGGGCTGCCGCCTGTACTATCCGGGTTACGCCCTGCTGGAGCCGTCGCCGATGGACTACAAGAAGACGTTCCACGGCCTGCAACTCTACGAATGGGGCGGCGGCTGGTGTCCCTTCTCGCGCCAGGTCCCGGGCGAGGTCCCGGCCTGGAGCGGTTGACCCGGGCTTTGCTCCATCGGATCGGACCGCTGGCGGGGTGCGGTCCGAAGCGGTGTCCACAGGATCGACAACCGCACTTGGCCGGTGAAAAACACCAGCCGGAGAGATGAATCTGGATAACAGGAAAGCAGCAAATCCGGAGCTTCGCCGGCTCCGTTCCTGTTTTCCAGATTGATCTCTTCTACGGAGTCGATCGCAGTCCGCTGTATCTCGGGTCTGCGTCTTCAGACGCCGGCTCTTGCCAAGCGTAAGGACCTCTGCTGGCGCCCCTCCGGGTTCAAGTCGACGACACGGCAAAGCACAACTTTGTAAAAACCGTCCGCCGATTCGCCCCCCCGCTGGCGAGCGACGTTGAATCCTCCGGCGATGTCGGCAGTCTGCCCTCCGATGTTCCGCACCTTGACCTTGATGATGTTGCTGGTGTCCGCGGCTTTCGCCCAGGCGCCGGCCGATCCCGGCCCGACGATACCGCTGACCGACCTGGAGAAAGCCGTGAAAGCGGTGAAGCTACCGAACGGCTTCCGCTACGAAGTGCTCGTGATGGGCGGCATCGCGGAACCGGTCTACCTGCAGTTCAGCCCGGACGGACGCCTCTGGTTCACCGGGCGCCGCGGCGACATCTGGGCCTACGACCTCGCCACCAAGAAGCACGACCACATCGCCAAGCTCGACGTCTGCTGGGAACCGACGCCGGGGCGCGAGGCCAACGAACGCGGATTGCACGGCATCGAGTTCGACCCGGCCTACCTCAAGAACGGCCTGCTCTATCTGCACTACGCCCCCTGGGCGCCGACGAACGCGACCGCTTGGAGCAACCGCGTCTCCCGCTTCGCCGTCGACAACCCGGCCCGCGCGACCGGCTTGAAGATGGATTCCGAGAAGATCCTGCTCACGGTGCCGAGCCTCCGGGGCTTCCACCAAGGCGGCGCGATGGGCATCAACCCGCGCGACGGCAAGCTGTACGTGACCGCCGGCGACAACAACGTGTCGTCCGACACCGAGAAGTTCTGGGACGACACGAACAACCCGCCGCAGGTGCTCGGCGCGTTGCAGGGCAAGACCCTGCGGATCAACCTCGACGGCTCGATCCCGTCCGACAATCCGTTCGTCGGCCGCGCGGACGCGCATCCCGCCGTCTACACCTACGGCCACCGCAACCCGTTTTCCCTCAACATCGACCGCACCACCGGCAACGTGTACGTCGGCGAGGTGGGCTTCGACCGGAAGCAGGACTGGGAGGAGGTCAACTGGCTGCGCGCCGGCAAGAACTACGGCTGGCCGCGCTGCATGGGCACCAACTACGCGACCTACGGCGGCGGCCCGTGCCCGCTGCCGGACGCGACCGAACCCTGGATCTCCTGGATCCACGAGGGCGGGTCCAACGCGACCAGCGGCCCGGTCTACCGGCCGGCGGGCAAGGGGCATGATTTCCCCGAGGCCTTCCACGGCGGGATGTTCTACGCCGACTGGGTGCGCAAATGGATCCGCTTCGCGACGGTCGACCCCGTGAGCAACACGGTGGTGAAGACCGAGCCGTTCGCGCGCGGCATGACCGCGGGCGTGATGGCGATGCAGCTGGGGCCGGACGGCGCGCTCTACTTCGTGGAGTACGGCGGCTGGTTCACCGGGGTGCCGAGCGACAAGCTCGCGCGCATCGTGAAGGAATAGCCAGTCGCGGACGATGACCAGGGACGGCTGGGAGCGCGGGTTTTCTAACCCGCGCGGCGGCCGAGAACGCGTAGCGGGAACAAGGCTGGTGCTGCGCGGAGGTGGCCCGGGCGGACTAGGAAGTCCGGCCCGCCGGACTCTCCTCACCTCCCAGCAACGGCGCTGCGGAAGCGGTGCCCGACGCGACGTTCCCGCGGTTCCGGGTCTCGGGTGTGTGCATCTTTTCAACGTGAAGGCGAGCGGCATGGACGAGCGTGCTGCCAGCACCTTGTTGGTAGGGCCTCGCCGAAGCCGGGGCCGGGGAAATCTTCCAGTGCTTCTCCCTCCGCACTTTCTGCCGGCGAGACGCACGGCAGCACATTGGTACCACCCGCCACCAAGGTGTCCAGATGCGCCGGCCTCCGGCCAGGGCGCAAAAGTTTCGTGTGTCGATCGCCGTTTTCCGGCTATCGTCGGCGTCCCATGAACTGGCAAAATGTCGTCTGGACCTATGTCGCGCTGCTCGTCGTCGGAGGCGCGATCGGCTACGTGAAGGCGGGTAGCAAGATCTCCCTCTTGGCTTCCTTGGGTTTTGCCGTGCCGCTGGTGCTCGCGCTGCTCCTGCGCTGGCCGACCAACGTGTCGGTGGTGGTGCTCGGGATCCACTTCGTCTACTTCGCGTCCCGTTTCGCGCGGACCAAGAAGTTCATGCCCGGAGGCCTGCTCGCCGCCGCCTCGCTCGCCGCAGGACTGTTCGCCTTCTTCGCCACGCGCTGATCCGCACCGGACCGCGGCCCGGTGACCCTGCCGCGAGCCACGGCTCGCCACACCCCAGATCCCGCCCGACGGCCATCCCCTCCGCGTTCCTCGTTCCCCGTTCCGCGTTTCTCCGCACATGTCTCCTCGCGATCTGCCGGTCTGGCAGCTGCACGCCGATATCGTCCGCGTGCTCACCGAAGGCAACCAGCTCGTGCTCGTCGCCGCCACCGGCTCCGGCAAGACGACACAGGTGCCGCAGATGCTCCTCGATGCCGGGCTCGCCGGCGAAAAGCGCATCGTCATCCTCCAGCCGCGACGGGTCGCCGCGCGCACCGTCGCCTCGCGGGTGGCGAGGGAACGGGACAGCAAGCTGGGCGGCGAGGTCGGCTACCAGGTCCGCTTCGAGGACCATCTTTCCCGGGCCTCGCGGTTGTGCTTCGTCACCGAGGGCATCTTGCTGCGCTGGCTGCAGGACGACCGCGACCTCGACGACGTCGGCGTGGTGATGTTCGACGAGTTCCACGAGCGGAACCTGCTCAGCGACGTCGCGCTCGCGCTGGTGAAACGCCTCCAGAAGACCACGCGGCCGGACCTGAAGATCGTGGTCATGTCCGCGACGCTCGAGGCCGGACCGGTCGCGCGCTATCTCTCCGGCGACGACGAGGCGCCCGCGCCGATGCTCGCGTCGGATGGCCGAACGTTCCCCGTGTCCATCCGTTGGTCGGAATACGGCGACGAACGTCCCGCTTCCGAGCAGGCCGCGGACGCCGTCGAACGCATCGTCCGCAACGGCGATCCGGGCGACATCCTCGTGTTCATGCCCGGCATGGGCGAGATCAACTCGACGATCAACGCCCTGCGCGACGCGCGCCTCGGCGAGCGCTGCGCGTTCATCCCGCTGCACGGCGACCTGCAACCGGAGGACCAGGACCGCGCCTTCCAGCCGAGCGACGTGCGCAAGATCGTCGTCTCCACCAACGTCGCCGAGACCAGCGTCACCATCGACGGCGTCTGCCACGTCGTGGACGCCGGGCTCGCGCGCGTCGCCCGCTACGACGCCGAGCGCGGGATCCAGACGCTCGCGGTGGAGGACATCAGCCGGGCGAGCGCCGACCAGCGTTCCGGGCGTTCCGGACGGACAGCGCCGGGCACTTGCTGGCGGCTGTGGACCGAGAGCGCGCATCTCAACCGTCCGGCCAAGAACACTCCGGAGATCCAGCGCGCCGACCTCGCGGAGGTCGTGCTCCTGCTGCACTCGCTCGGCATCCGCGAGGCCGCGCGCTTCGACTGGCTCGACAAGCCCGACCTGGCCGCCGTCGTCCGCGCCGAACGTCTGCTCACCACCCTCGGCGCGCTCAAGGCCAAGCCCGACGCGTCGTCTGCGGACGCGGGACCCGCGACGCGGGCTCCGGGACGCGACCACTCCGATCTGACCCCGATCGGCCGGCAGATGCTGCGCCTGCCGATGCACCCGCGCTATTCGCGCATGCTCGTGGAGGCTTCGCGCCGAGGTTGCGTGCCCGCGGCCGCGCAGTGCGCCGCGCTCGTCAGCGGACGCGACCTGCTCATGCGCCTCGGCCGCGACGACGGCCACGTGAAAGAAGCGCGAGAGCTGTTCGAAGGCAGCGCGCTCACGGATTTCCACACCCTGATGCGGGCGCAACAGTTCGCGAAGAACGCGCGCTTCGACGTCAACCAATGCCGCCGCCACGGCGTCCACACGCAATCGGCGCGGCAGGTGGAGGACACCTTCCGCCAGATCCTCCAGATCGCCGAACGCGAGCGTCTGATCCAAGAAGAACCGACGGCGGACGCGACGGGGGCGGACCGGCCGTCGCACACCGATCCGGACGCCTTGGCCAAGTGCCTGCTCGCCGGCTTCATCGACCAGCTCGCCGTGCGGCGCGACAGCGGCACGCTCGACTGCGTGCTCACCGAAGGCCGGACCGGCACGCTGATGCGAGAGAGCGTTGTCACGTCGCCCCTGTTCGTGACCGCGGCGATCCGCGAAGTGGACGGACGGACGGGCCGGATGACGTTGCTCACCTTGGCGACGGCCGTGAAGCAGCCGTGGATCGAGGAGCTCTTCCCGCAGCACATCACGACCACGACCGACCACGTCTTCGACCGCCTGCACAAGCGCGTGGCGGCGATCCGCCAGGTGCGTTGCCTCGGACTCGTCATCGGTCAGGAGCACCAGCGCGATGTCGAGCCGGCGGCGTCCGGGCGCGCGCTCGCGGATGCCTTCGCGAAGGGCTGGTTCGAGCTGCCGAAGCTGGACCACGAGGTGAAGCAGTTCATCGCCCGCGCCGACCTGCTGGCGACGGCGCGGCCGGAGCTGGAGTTCCCGCGGTTCGACGGGGCGGCGCTGCTGACGGCGCTCACGCGGGCTTTCGATGGCCTCACGCTGGTGAAGGATGCCCAAGCAGCCGAGCTGCGTCCGCATTTCCGCGCGCACCTCGGACCGGAGCTGACCGGCTGGCTCGACGAACTGCTACCGCTGACGATCCGCTGGCCGGACGGCAAGACGCTGAAGCTCACCTATCCCGAGCCCGGCCGCGATGAGGACGATGACGGTCCACCGTGCCCGTCGGTGCAGGTGAAGCTGAGCGAATGCTGGCAGCTGAAGGAGCATCCGGTCCTCGCCGAAGGGAAGGTCCCGGTGAAGATCTGGCTCCAGGCGCCGGACGGCAAACGTCTCGACGGCACGACCGATTTTCCCGCTTGGAAAGCGAGCGCCTATCCCAAGCTGCGCGCGACGATCAAGACGAAGTATCCGGGGTTCGCGTGGCCGTGAGAGCCCTTGGGTCCACGGGAAGGGAGCGGTCCACGACATCGGTCGCGTCCGGCATCCGGCAAAAGCCAAGCTCCGCTCACAGCGACGCCACCCGCACGGCTGCGAGCAAGTCGCGCCACACTTTCCGCGATGGCGTGCAGCCCGGAGGCACCTGGGTCGCGGCGGTCCCGGTGGCCACGGCCTGACGGAGCCAGACCGCCGGGTCGTCCGACTGGGCGACCGCGGCGACCGCGCCCGCCAAGAGCGCGTCGCCCGCTCCGACCCGGTTGCGCGGCGTGACGCGAGGGGCGTCCGCGGACAGCCAAGTCGCCTGCCCCACGTTCCGCAGCCACG
>JBBRQL010000049.1:0-20792 GCA_038226425.1 Verrucomicrobiota bacterium | reverse complement strand
GACCGCGATCTCCATCGGGTCGACCACCACGTCGTCGACCACGCCGTCGCCGTCGACATCGCGATCGGCCTCGAGCACGACCTTGCGGAACGCCCCGTCGGCCTGCGGACCGGACGGCGGCGGACCCGGCTTGTCGGCGGCACGCGCGGTGAGCGCCAGGAAACCGGTCAGCGCGACGGCCAAGACATGCTTGCGGCGGTACGGGTGGATCATCCGAAGTCGATTGGACCGCACCCGCCTCAACCCGGCACGCGTTTTCTCGGCGGACCGGACGGTCGCTGACGGCGCGGCATCAACCGCGGCCGAACTTCACCTTGAGAGCCGCGACCACGTTCGGCGGGACGAACTGGCCTACGTCGCCGCCGAGCCGGGCGATCTCCTTCACGAGCCGCGAGCTCACGAACGTGTAGGTCTCGCGCGGCGTCATGAAGAGCGTCTCGACCCGTTCGTCGAGGCGGCGGTTCATCAGAGCCAGCTGGAACTCGAACTCGAAGTCGCTCACCGCCCGCAGGCCTCGCACCACCGCGCAGGCACCGCGGCGGACCACGTATTCCACCAGCAAGCCGTCGAAACTGTCGGTCTCCACGTTCTTCAGGTGCGAGACGTCGGCCCGGATGAAGTCGTGCCGCTCGGCCAAGGTGAAGAGCGGCTGCTTGGATTCGTTGCGCGCGACCGCGACGACCACGTGGTCGAAGACGCGCGCGGCGCGTTCGATGACGTCGAGGTGCCCGTTGGTCAACGGGTCGAAGCTCCCGGGATAGATGACCGTGCGCATGGCGGCAGGCTAGGCACGCCAAGCGCGAAGTGCGAAGTGCGAAGTGCGAAGTGCGCGAGACCCGGGACCTGAGACCCGAGACCCGAGACCCGAGACCCGAGACCCTTCAGTCTTCGGCGACCGGGCTCGTCGCGACGTCCTCGGTGATCGCGAGGAACGCCTGTTCCAGCGCGCCGCCGGTGCCGGCTTGGCGCCGCAAGTCCTCCGCGGTGCCGACGGCGACCAGCTTGCCTTTGTGGATGATGCCGATTCGGTCGGCCATCTCCTCGGCCACGCTGATCTGGTGCGTGCTGAGGAAGACGCTCATGCCACGACGGCTCCGCTCCTTCAGCACGTCCTTCACCACCCGCGCGTGGTGCGGGTCGAGGCCGACCATCGGCTCGTCGATGACGAAGACCTCCGGCCCGTGCAGCAGCGCGCTGGCGATGGCGACGCGTTGGCGCGTGCCGTGGCTCAGGCCTTCGATCGGTTTGTTGAGCCAAGGCTCCAGGTTGAACCGAGGCACCAGCTCGTCCGCGGCGCGCGCGATGTCGCCGTCGGCCATGCGGAAGAGCTGTCCGGTGAAGCGGAGGAACTCCCACGGCGTGAGCTTGTCGTAGAGGAACGGGAAATCCGGCACGTACGCCAGGCGCGCCCGGGCCTCGAGCGGCTGCGTCTGCACGTCGAAGCCGGCCACGCGCGCGCTGCCCGAGGTGGGCTTGATCAGGCCGACCGCCATCTTGATGGTCGTGGTCTTGCCCGCCGCGTTCGGGCCCAGCACGGCGAAGAACTCGCCCGGCGGGACGGTGAGCGAGATGCCGTCCACGGCGCGGACCTCGCCGAAGTGCTTCACCAGGTCGTTGAGCTCGATCATGCGGAGGTCGGTGCGGTCATTCTTTGCCGAGGTTGGGCAGCGCTTCGTTCGCCAGCACGAGGCCGTCGGGCAGGACGACCTTGAGCACTTCGCCGGCGCGGCTGAAGTAGGCCACGGCCTCGTATCTGTCGAACAACTTGGCACGGACCCGGTACACCCGCACCCGGTTCTTGCCCACGCGGAGCCAGTCGTTGTGCGCGCTCCAATCGAGGCCCGCGCCCGTTTTCTTCGGAGCGAAGCCGCTGGTGAACGCCTTCAGGCCGCCGGGCAGGAGCGCGGCGTACGGACCGGCCAACAACGCGCCGGGATCCGCCAGGTCCTTCGCAGAGAACTTCTGCTCCCAAGACGTCTTGCCCTCCTCGAAACGCAACCGGATGTCGTCGTCGCCGGCCTTCGCGATGACCTGCCATGAGGCGGGCCGTTGCATCAACTGCACGGTGAAGGCGCTCCAGGCACGGTTGGTGAGCAGGTCCATGTGGGCCGTGACGCGCCAGCGCGTCGAGGGCGTGTCGCCGAAGAGGTTGAGGTCGACATCGACCGCATGCCCGAGCGGCGCGCGCACCATGCCCTCGACCACGCCGGCAGACGCATCGCCCTCGGGCGCGGCCTCGGTGATGGACGGGTTCCAGCGCAACTGGCCGACGAGTTGTCCCCGATGGCGCAGGACGAGCACCGAGTTGTCCGGCGCATCGAGCACGCGGTCGAGCACGGTCTCCAGCGGCACCTCGGCCAAGGTCTCCCGGCCGCCGCCGAACTCGACCCGCCAGAGGAGCACGTTCATCACCACCCAGAAAAGGGCGATGGCGACAGTCACCATGCGGCCGGTCATGCGGAGGGAACTTAAGAGGGTGTCGGCGTGGAAGCAAAGCCGGTGCAGGACCACCGGCCGGCTGGACCTGGAGGGAAGTGCCGACTGCCCCGGAACGGATCCCCATCATGGCCGCACCCCGACCACGGGGCGCGCGCGAGGTCGCCCGCGACGAGCCGGCTCGACCGGGCCTCAGCGTGCTTTCTCCGGAAGATTCAACGTCTGGCCGGCACGCATCCGGCGCGGTTCGACACCTTTGTTCACCGCCATCAGCTCTTGGACGCTGATGCCGTAGCGGCGGGCGATAGCGGCGGGGATCTCGCCGGCTTTCACGACATGGGTGCGCGCGGCCGGGGCACGCGACGCCGGCTTGGGCGCCGGGGATTCCGTTTTCGTGGCCGTCGGACGCGCGGCGGCGACGGTAGCGGCGGTCGAGGTCGCAGGCTGGGGCACCGTCGTCGCGGCAGGCACGGGCGCGGACGCCATATTCTTCAACGGGCCGGAGACGGGCTGGACCACGGGGCGGGCCACGGCCTGGGTCTGGACCTGCGGCGACGGACGCGACAACGGCGACGGTTGCGGGACCGGGTTCGCCACGATGCCGGGCGCGCCGCCGAGCGCGAGCTGCTGGTTGAGGCGGACTACGGTCGTCTCGAGCTCGGCATTGCGGCGCTTGAGTTCGTCGATCTTGGACTGGTTCTGCTGCTGGCCGATCTGGTCGGTGAACTCCGCGGCGAGGAGGATCTGCGCCTGCTTGATCTGCTGCTCGACGGAGTAATCGCCGGTCTCTTTCACCGTCTTGGACGAGCGCGCGGCCTTGATCTGCTGGTGACGGCGCAGATGGAAGACGGCGAGGGCGTAGTCGCGCTTCTTGTCGAGGCAGAGCTGACCGATCTCGCGGTGGGCCGACGCGTTCTGCGGATTCGCCTCCAGTGCGCGGTTGAAGGCCTTGAACGCCTCGTCGTCGCGGCCTTGGGTATGGAGGTTGATCGCGCTGAGGAAATTGGCCTCGTGGCGTTCGTCGTCCTCGCCTTGAGTCAGGCGGTCGCAACCCGCGCCGAGGAGCGCGGCAGCCAAGCAACCGATCAAGGGCCAACGGGGCATGGGCGAAGAAGTTTTCAGTTTCCGGTTTTCAGCGCGAAGCCGACGGCGACGCCGTCGACAGCACGCCCTGAAAACGGGAAACTGAAAACTGAAAACTTCCTCACTGCACGCCCGCCGGTGCGTTGGTGGAGGGCAGCGCGAAGTCGGCCGGCAGCCTGAGTTTTGTGCGCAGCACGGCCTGGAACTCGGGGTTCACGTTGGTCATCGGCGTGAGCATCTCGAAGAGGATGTCGCGCTTCAGCTCGGTGATCGGCGCGAGCTCCGTGCGGTTGGTCACGGCGCCCCGGCCGGTGCGGAGCTGGTAGTTCTCGTGGATCTTGATCGCCATCTTGTCGAGGCCGATGGCGTTGTCGTCCTCGCCCATGGCGAGGTTGTAGAACGACTGCTCCAGGAAGCCCCGGAGCATCGCGGTCACGCGGTCGCGCGACATCTCGTTCACGTCCTCGGTGATCTTGCTCAGCGCAAAGTCGACCATGGTCGAGCCCTCGGGGATGCCGGATTGCGGCCCGAGGCCGTAGCGCTGCTTGAGGTAGTCGAACCACTTCTGGGCCTCGGCCTGGCGGTTGTTCGCATAGAGGAAATAGACGGCGTCCTTGAGGAAGTTGCGGTGCGCGGTGCCGGTGTGCTCGGCGTTGGCCGGCTCGGCGACCATGGCGTCCTCGTAGGCGCGGACGACGTTGCCCACCATGGCGAGGTTGGGCACGACCTCGATGCGCTTGGCGAAGTGGTTGGTGATGATCCGGCCGCGGTGGAACGCCGTGAGCATCGGCTGGAAGACGGTCCGGCGGAGCGGCATCTTGTCCTGCGCGGGCGAGTTCTCTATGCCGACCATGCCCCAGTAGATCGCGTGCGTCTCAGGCAGGCGCCACTCCAAGGGGCCGTAGGTGTCGTCGACCTTCTTCATCATCGCCGGCACGAGCTTGTAGCGCTCGACGAGCTGCTGGACGCGCGCCTTCGCCTCGGGTGTCTTCGGGTCGAGGATCTCGGCGTAATCGGGCCGTCCGCCGGGGATGACCTTGTCCATCATCTTCGCCCACTCGGTCTTGTAGAGCCAATGGGCGTCGTCGAGGTTCGCGCCCATCTTGTGCTGGAAGAACCAGGCGAGCTCCCGGTACATGAGCGCCTGGTTGGGGTTGTAGACGAGGCCTTGGTCGCGCAGGAGCTCGATGCCGCGCTGCACCCAGAGCCAGCGGTCCTCGGGGTTGGGGAACTTGACCGAGATGTTGTAGGCCATGTTCCAGGCCTGGTTGATCCAGACCTGCGAGAAATGCGGCTGCAGCTTGGTGATCCAGTCCGCGAGCTGCACGGCCTCGAAATACTTGCCGTCCTCCTGCAGCTCGGTCGTGCGGATCCAGAGGACGTTGGCGATCAGCCCGCGGAAGCCGCCCAGCGCCACCGTCGTGAAGGCGAGCACCGGCGGCGCGTTGTTGATCACCGCGGTGCGGGTGAGGCCGAGCGACTCGCGGTCGTGGTTCAGGCGGCCTTGGACGAAGGAGCCCGCGACCAGCGCGAGCACCATCAGCACGGCGAGGACGGCTTTGCGCGTGGTCATGCGAGCGGGGAACGCGGAACGGGGAACACGGAGCCGGAGCGCCGACGTGCTGCCATCGCGGCGGACTGAGAACTGAGAACTGAAGACTGAGGACTCATTGCGGTGCGGCCAGCTCGCGCCGGGTGAAGATGAAGATGCCCGCTCCAGCGAATGCGCCGCCGGTGAGCACCACGACGACGGCGAACGCTTTGCCCAGCTGGATCCAGGTGATGCTGCGTCCGCTGCTCAGCGAATCGACCGGGTTGAACCCGGCGATCTGGTCGATGACCCAGCGCATCCCGCCGTACACGACGACCGAGCCGCGGTTGACGAGGGAATCCTTGGTCACCACGCCGTCCTCAGTGCCGACCCCGATCACGCCGCCCTGCTCGACCACCTGCTTCAGCGTGCCGCTGGAAAGGCCGACGACGAGGATGGCGAAGGAGACGAAGGCGGCGACGTTGAACTGAAGCTTCGACGCCGCGAACAGGCCGACCGCTGCGAGCAATCCCAGCCAGCAGCCGATGATCCCGAGGCCGCGCGCGAAGTTCAGGCCGAAACCGCCCTCGCGGTAGAGCACCTCGAAGCCGTCCTCGAGCGGGAAGAGCACCGGTTTCTCGCCCAGGTTGAAGGCGTCGATCGTGAGCTTGCCGTCGGTCCCGATATGACCGGGCTCGAGCGGGAAGCTGATGTACGACTCGGGCGCGAGGTTGTTCATGAAGCGCTGGCGCTGGTGACCCTCGGGCGGCCCGACCTCCCAGCCGAAATCGAACGCGGCGCCCATGCCCGCGTAGTCCGGGGTGTAGAACTTCACCCGCGCGAACAACGGTTGGTCCTTGAGCCGTGTCGCGGCATCGGCGCCTAGGTCGAGCACCCAGCGGCGTCCCTGCCCGGGCCGGACGTACTGGAGCGACGCCTTGAGCTGCTCGCGCACCTGCGTGCGCACGAACTCGCGGTTCATGCCCGAGACCGCCTGCTGGCGGATCCGCTCCTGGAAGAGCTGCTCGACCTGGGGCTCGATCTGCGGCGGCGCTTCCTTGGCGGACTTGCGCGCGACCAGCACTTCTTCGCGCAGGACCTGTTGTTGTTCCGGCTTCAGACCCCGTGATTTCGCCAGCAACAGCATGTAGACGGTGAAGCCGGACACCGCGAGCAACCCGAGGTTGAGCACCATGATGCCGAGCCATTTCCCCAACCAGATCTGCCAGCGGGCCACGGGCTTGGTGCAGACGAGCTGCATCGTGAAATCTTCCACCTCGCGGGCCAGCGATCCGCACGCGAGCCACAGCGTCGCGAAGCCGAGCAACGTGGTGATCGCCGAGAGCGTGTAGGTGATGAGGATCTGCGTGAAACCCTGCGCCGAGCCGTCGTGCTTGATCATCCCCGGCAACGCGACGACCGCGCCGAGCAGCAGCACGAGCAGCACGAGCACGAGCTTGAAGCGGAAGGCGGCCTTCAGCGTGAGGAGGGCGACGGCGAGCAGGGGCTGCAGGCCGCGCGGCGCCAGATCCGGGAAGGACGACACGCTCCGTGCGCGCCACTCGGGCAGCGGGACCCCGCCGACCGCGGCGAGCTTGGAGAGCGCGTTCGCGGGATCCACGGCATCGACCGTGCAGAGGTACGCGTACCCGCGTCGCTCGGCGGACATCGACCGCAGCTTGCGGGCGGCCAACCCGACCCCGATGCCTTGGACGGCTTGGACGGCCAGCCCGGTCGCCCAGCCGGCACCGCCGATGAAGAGCAGATACGTCGTGAGCGCGTTGAAGATGAACAGCGCCAAGCCTTCCATCCACAGCCGGAGCCACAGGGCCCAGATCCAATCCAGCACCGCCGCGGTGGGCGAGAAACCGCACGGCACCACGAGCCGATGGTTCTCGGCATCTTGGTAGATCTCGAAGCGACGGGTCATGGCGGTCCTCGACGATCAGGGCTTCTTGCCACCGAGCAGCCCGGAGAGCTTCTCGTTCGCCTTGCCCAGGTCGACCGGCTTCACAGGAGCAGGCGCGGACGGCGTCGGAGGCGTCGTTTCCGGTGCCCCTGCCGGCGTCTCGGCCTTGGTGAGCGCGGCGAGCTTCATGGAATCCACGCGCGCCTCGGGGACCGCGGCGGGCGCGGATGGGGCCACCACCGGGGCCGTGGTCGGCTTGGTGAGCCGGTCGAGCACGTTGTCCGTCTGGCCGGTGCCGGCCTCCGCGCCGCCGCGGATGAAGGCCGCGACCGAGTTGCCGCTGGTGGCGCCGCTGGTCTGAGCCTGGGCGCGGGCGCGCTCGACCACGCCGAGGAAGTAGTTCTCTAGGTTCTGCGTCGGGTTCTCCAGCCGCACGGTGTCGCCCACCTCGGCTCGCAGGAGCGCCAGCACCTTCTCGGTCGTCTCGCGGCTCAGGACCGGCGAGGTGATGCGGATCTCGTCGGGCGCGGCGAGCAGTTCCTTGAGCGTGCCCTTCGCCTGGATCTTGCCGCCGTAGTAGATCACGACGCGGTCGCAGACGTCCTCGACATCGGCCAGCAGATGCGAGCTGAGGATCACCGTCTTGCCGCGTTTCGCGAGCGCGCGGATGAGGTCCTTGATCTCGCGGCATCCGATCGGGTCGAGGCCGGCGGTCGGCTCGTCGAGGATGACCAGGTCGGGGTCGTTGATGAGCGCCTGCGCGAGGCCGATGCGGCGCTGCATGCCCTTGGAGAACTCGCCGACGGTGCGCGTCCGCGCGTTGCCGAGGCCGACCATCTCGATGAGCTGTTCCGTGCGCTTCTGGCGGTCGCCGGCGTCGAGGGCGAAGAGGTTGCCGAAGAAATCGAGCGTCTCGCCGGGGGTGAGATAGCGGTAGAGGTAGCTCTCCTCGGGCAGGTAGCCGATGCGCGCCTTGGTCTTCACGTCGCGGGGCGATTCGCCGAAGACGGTGACCTGGCCCTTGGTCGGGTAGAGCAGGCCGAGCAGCATCTTGATGGTCGTGGATTTGCCGGAGCCGTTCGGCCCGAGCAGCCCGAACACCTCGCCGCGGCGGACCTCGAAGTCCACGTTGTCGACCGCGCGCGCCTTGGGCCGGCCCCAGAAATCCTTGAAGATCTTGGTCAGACCGACGGCACGGATGACGACCTCGTCCGATCGGGGATCGCGGAGCGTGGATTTGGGAATGGGGAGCACGGCCATGTTCAGATTCTTTCTTTGGCCATCGTCCGCAGCAAGTTCGCCAGGCCAGCTTTGTCCTGAGTCTTGTTGGCGACGGCGATCAATGCCTGATGAAGGTCGAGGTCAGCCGATGCGGGCATCTCGAACCCGTTGAGATCGAGGAACACCAGCGCTGCCGCCGCTCCCGTCCGCTTGTTCCCGTCGAAGAACGCCTGTGATTCCGCCAGATGGAAGGCGTAGGCGGCAGCGATCGCGAAGAGATCACCCTGTCCATACCAATGGGTGTTCTCAGCGGAAGCGAGCGCCGACTCCACCAAGCCGGGCTCCCGGACTCCGTCCAAGCCCTTGAACCGGTCCAGCGAGATCCTGTGGAGCGCCATCACCTGCTCCAAGCTGACAAAGCGGGGCGGGTTCATCGTTCACTGGGCCAGCAGTTCGAACAGCTTCTTGTGCCGGGTGAACACCCGGTCGGTGGCCGCGAGGAACTCGGCATCGCGCGCCGAAGCGGGATCCGCGGGCACGACGGTCAGGGAACTCTCTTTGTGATCGAAGAGGTAGGAGACCACCTTGGTGCGCTCGCTGGGCGGCAAGTTCTCGATGGCTTCGATAACGGCGTTCGCGGTCATGGCACCAAGGTATCAGTGGCAAAAGCAGCTTCAAGCGCCGTCAGGCCGCCTGCGGCGTCAACGCCACCGGGTCTCCGGACACGCCCGAAGGTTCCGCGGGGCCGCTCCCCGGGTTCAGGAACGGCTCCAGCTCCTCGCCCTGGCGGACGAGCCGGGCGCTGTTGAAGACCACGATGAGCGCGCCCGCGTTGTGCAGCAGCGCGGCGACGATCGGATGGACGTAGCCCATCGCGCCCGCGGTGAGCACGACGACGACGAACAGGATGCCGAAGAGGAAGTTCTGGTTGATCACGCTCCGGGCCATGCGCGAGATCTTCACGAGGAACGGCAAACGGCGGAGGTCGTTGTTCATCAGCGCGATCGTCGCGGAGTTGATGGCCACCTCGCTGCCGGCGGCGCCCATCGCGATGCTGATGTCGCCGGCCGCGAGCGCCGGGGCGTCGTTCACGCCGTCGCCGATCACGGCGACGCGGTAGCCCTTGGCCTTGCAGGCCTTCACGAACTCGACCTTGTCCTGCGGCAGGCACTCGGCCACGACCTCCGGGACGCCGATCTCGGCGGCGACGCGCTCGGCCACCGGTTTGCGGTCGCCGCTGACCATCGCGATGCGGCGGATGCCGGCCTCCTGCAGGCCGCGGATGGCCTCGGCGGCCTCGGCGCGGGTCTGGTCTTGGAGGCCGACCCAGCCGATGCACTGGTCGTTGCGGGCGATGAAGAGAAGGCTGAAACCCGCGGTCTCGTCGAGGTCCACCGATTTGAGGAAATCACCGGTGACGCCGTTGTCCTTGAGCCATGCGGCGCGGCCGACGAGCACCTTCGCGCCCTCGATCGTGGCGCCGACACCGCGGCCCGCGGTCTCCTTGAAGCCCGTCACCTCGGCGAACGGCACGCCCGCCTCTTCGGCGAGCTGCACCATCGCCTTCGCGGTCGGGTGGTTCGAGAAGCGCTCTGCGCTCGCGGCGAGGCGGAGCAGCTCGGCCGGGGCGATGTCGCCGAGCGGGTTGAGTCGGCTGACGACCAGCTTGCCGGTGGTGAGCGTGCCGGTCTTGTCGAAGACGAAGGCGGTGATGCGCGCGGCGGCCTCGAGGTCGGAGATGTTCTTCACCAAGATGCCGAGGCGCGCGGCGGCGCTGAGCGCGGCGACCATGGCCGTCGGCGTGGCGAGGATGAAGGCGCACGGGCAGGCGCCGATGAGCACGCTGATGACGCGGTCGAGGTCCTTGGTGAACGCCCAGACCAGCGCGGCGATGACGAGCACCAGCGGCGTGTAGTAGCCGATGTACTGGTCCACGATCCGCATGAACGGCAGCTTCGTCTTCTCGGCGGCAAGGATGAGCTCGCGCACGCGGCCGATGGTGGTGTCCTGGCCGGCCTTGGTGACCTTCACCTCCAGCAGGCCGTTCAGGTTGATCGTGCCGGCGAACACCTGCTCGCCCGGGTTCTTGTCCACCGGGAGCGATTCACCGGTGATGTTGGCTTGGTTGACCGAGCCTTGACCGGCGAGGATCACGCCGTCGGCGGCGATGTTGTCGCCGGGGCGGATGCGGATGACGTCGCCGACCGAGAGGTCGCTGGCGGGGACCTCCTCTTCTTTGCCGCCGGCGAGGCGACGGGCCTTGGTCGGCGTGATCTTGACGAGCGACTCGATCGAGGCGCGGGCGCCGGCGGCGGTGCGGGTCTCGATGATTTCACCGAGCAGCATGAAGAAGGCGACGATGCCAGCGGTGCGGAAATCCCCCTTGGCCGCGCACGCGAGCACGCCAAGGGCGACGAGCTCGTTGATGCTGAGGCGACCGAGGCGCAGGTCCTTGAACGCGACCAGCAGGATTGGATAACCGAGGATGGCCGCACCGACCAGCGCGCTGAGGTCGCCGACGGTCTCCATGCCGGGCGCGATCCAGCCGACGACGAAGGAGTTCAGGACGAGGATGAGGCCGACGAGCGTCTGCCACAGCTTCACGTTGGTGTGGCTGTGGTCGAGGCCGCCGTGGTCGTGGCCGCAATCGGCGCAGTCCGCGCCTGGCGCTTGGGAAAGGAGGGAGGTGACTTGCATGGTGCGTCGGGGCTCAGCGTTGGGTCGGGTCCTTCTTGGCCGTCGAGACCGGCTCGCGGTTCAGCTGGATGCGGAGCTCGCGGCGTTGGCCGTCGGCCCGCTCGGGGAGGAAGAACTTGTCGGTGGAGTTCGTGAGCACCTGCGCCACGGAATCGAGCAGGAGACGTTCGCGGAAGAGCGCCGGGTCCTGCCGGTAGTAGGGCAGCTGGTCGCGGAAGAACTTCGCCTCGGAGCTGACCGCCAAGACCAGCGAGTTGCTGGCGACGATGCCGCCCGCGCGGATCGCCGCGGCCTCGCCCTCGGCTTTGCGGACGGTCTCGTCGTAGTAGCCACGGGCTCCTTGGAGCTTCGAGTTGCGCTCCTGTTCCGCTTTGCTGACCTCCTCGAAGGCATCCTTCACGTACAGCGGTGCCGAGACCTCGACATCGAGCGGCTCCAGCGTGACGCCGAGGTCCGCGCGCTCGACGAGGTTGGCGAGCCGTCCGCGGATCGCGTCGGTGAACGACGAGCGGTCCTTGTAGAGCGCGGCGTCGGCGGTGAACCGGGCGCTGGCGTGGTAGATCGCGTTGTCCAGCAGGTCGGCCAGGGTATTGGTCACGTCCTTGTACCGGAAGGCGTAGGTCACCGGGTCGGCGATGCGGTACTTCATCAACGCGCGGACGTGCAGGATGTTGCCGTCGCTCGTGAGCGTGTGGCCGTCGACGCCGGGCCGCAGCGTCGGGTTCGCCGAGGGCAAGGTGCCGGCCGCCTCTTCTTCCGGCGTCACGGCGTACCAGGCCTTGTTCGCGCGCACGCTCTTGGATTCGCCGACGCGGATGCGGACGATCTCATCGATCGGGTACGGCCAGGCCCAATGGAGGCCCTGGGTGCGGAGCATGTCGGGGCCGGTGCCCTTGGGCTTGCCGAACTGGAGCACGATGGCGACCTCGTTCGGGTCCACGGTGAAAACGCACGAGAACGCGAACGCCCCGAGCAGCAGCACCATGAGGATGCGGACGAGGATGAAGCTGCTGCCGAGCGCCTCGTTGAGCGCCTGGCTCGACGCGTCGTCGGCCGACGTTACGGGCGAAGCGGTGAGCTTCAGGTCGCCGGAATTTTTTGGTGAATCGGCCATGTCAAAAAGGGATTCTTTGACCACAGACGGACGAGGAGCGACGCAGATACGGGCTCCGGCGGGTCATGAGCATCTCGTCCCGGAGAGCGGTCAGCTTTCTGGATCCGCATCTGTGTCCATCTGTGTCCATCTGTGGTTTCTCGTCTCGGTTCACTTCGTGCGGCTCACTTCACGGCGGGCTTGTCGGCGTTGAGCAGGTTCAAGGGCGGGATCTTCTCGTCGAGGACGAGCGTGGTGCGGTCCTTGAGCGAACCGACGAGCGCCTTGAGCTGGAGCAGGAAGACCGCGAGGTCGGGCTTCTGCTCGAAGACGGCGTAGTCCTTGGAGGCGGCGGCCTCGGCCTCGCCGAGGATGCGGAGGGAATCGGCGTCGGCCTTGGCGAGCAGCTCGTCGCGCTTGCGGTTGGCGTCGCTGCGGATCTCCAGCGACTTGGCCTCGCCCTCGCCGTTGAACTGCTTCACCAGCCGGTCGCGCTCGGCGCGCATGCGCTCGAAGACCTTGCCGGTGATCGATTCCGGCAGGCCGAGCTGCTTGATGCCGACCAGCTCGACGCTCACGCCGTAGGTGGTCTGCGCGGAGGCCTTGAGCTCCTTGAGGATGTCGGCCTCGACGGCATCGAACTTCACCTGCTTCGGGTCGGGCGAGATGAGGTCGCCGAAGTTGTAGCTGCCGATGACGGCGTTCTTGGCGTTGCGGACGAGGTTCTCGAGCGATTGCTCGGCCTTGAGCGTGTCGCCGTTGAAACGCTCCAGGAAGACCTTGGGCTCGCTCACCTTCCATCCGATGAAGACGGTGATGAGCAGGTTCTTGGCGTCCTTCGTCGTGGTCTGCTCGAACTTGCGCTCGAAGTTCTGCAGGCGGTTGTCGAACTTGTAGATTTTCTGGATCGGCAGCGGCGCGCGGAGGTAGAGGCCGGGCTCGGTGATGCTGCGCGAGAACTTGCCGAAGGTCGTCACCACCGCGACCTCGGTGGTGCGCACCTGGAAGCAGAACAGCAGCGCGACGAAGATGAGCAGGAGGAGCGTGCCGACGAGCAGCGTGAGCGGGTTCTTTTTCTTCATGCGGAAAGGGGGTTTCTAGAACGGGGTGGGACAGGCGAGGTCACTTCTTCTTGTCCGGGGTCTCGATGCCGACGTTGAGCAGGCTCTGGTCGAACTTCTCCTCCAGGTTGAGCGTGATGACGTCGTGGGTGTTGGTCGGGCCGATGACCAGCTTGCGGGCCGGTCCCACGGCCTTGGTGAAGGCCTCGAGGTAGCTGCGCTGGCGGAAGACGCTCGGCGCCGCTTCGTACGCGGCGACCTGGTGGGCGAACTGGCCGGCCTGCCCGGCGGCGATCGCGGTCTTGCGCGTCGCGGCGGCGTGCGCCTCGTTCAACTTGCGCGCCGCATCGGCGGCCGCGCGCGGCAAGGTCTCGGCCCGGTAGCCTTCGGCCGCCAGGATCTTCGCCTCCTTCTCGGCGACCGCGCCGATCACGGCCTCGTACGCCGCGGCCACCGGCATCCGCTTGTCGCCGACCGGCGGATGGATGTCCTGCAACCCGACGAACACGACCTCGACGCCGAGCTTCGCTTCGTCGGCCTTCTTCTGGATGGCCGCCTTCAGGTCGGCCGAGGCCTCGAGCCGCCCGAAGCTCATCAGCTTGTCGATGTCGACGCTCGCCATGTAGCGGACGACCTCGCGGTTCGCCAAGCGCTCGATGAGGTTCGAGGCGTTCAGATGGTTGTAGGCCCAGGCACGGACGTCGCGGACGAGGTACTGCACCGGGATGCTGGCGGTGATGAGGTTCACCGGCACGGTCTGGTCGCCCTCGACCCCGCTGATCTGTTGCTCGCGGCTGGCCACGAGAAGGTTGAACTCCTCTTTGTAGTGCGCGCGGGTCCAGAGCACGGTGCGCTCCTTTTCCTTCTCGGGATCGGGCACGTAGCCGACGTTGAAGGACTGCAACGCGCGGGTGTCGTAGCGGATCACGGCGTCGACCGGCCACGGGAACTTGAGGTTGAGGCCCGGTTCCAGCACGCCGCGGCCTTCGACCGGACGCCCGAAGCGCTCGAGCAGCCCCTGTTCGCCCGGCTCGATCACGACCACGCACGAGCACGCCACGAGGATGCCCAGCCACACGAGCACGAGCTTCGCGAGCGCACCCTCGAAGAACTTGTAGAACCACGTCTCGCTGACCTTGAAACCGAACTGGTAGTCGAGCGCGTGCGCCGCCGTGCTGAAGAGCCCGCCGCTCTGGCCGAGCAGGCCGACGATGCGGCTCTCGTAGATGAGCCGAGCCGCCTTGCCCTTGACCCTCGGACGATAGACCTCGAAGACGAGAGCGATGAGCGTCTCCACGGCCACGAGCCCGAGCAGACCCACCAAGCCGTATGCCAGATAGCGGTCGTACCTTGGATAGCCCGCCCAATCGCCCGCTGCCACCAACGCCGACGCGCCGGCGATCAACGCGCCCATCAGCACCGCGGAGGCGCCGGGACGCAGCAGCCGGGAATCCTCGAGCTGCGCCAACCGCGAGGCGTACTTGCCGAGGAGGAAGAGCACCAAGCCGATGCCGGAGAACGCCGCTAGCGCCAGCGTCGGGTCCGGCGCCGACATCGGTTCAGGGTTCAGGGCCAGGCTGGCGTAGAAAAACCAGGCGGCGACGGCTTCGAGCGCGCAGAGCAGCACGGCGAACGCCGGCACGAGCCAGCGCTCGAACTGCTCGCGGGCCCGGCGGGCCGGGAAGGTCTCGGCGGCGGATTCGCTGAAGAGGGCGGAATCGTTGCGCGAACGGCTCAACGCCTCGACCTCGAGCCGCTCGGCATCCTCGCGCGCTTCCAGGCGCATCTGGAACCAGCTCACCAGCGAGACGAGCAGGCCGACGAGGAAGAACACCGCGCCGACCTCGGCGCTGGACGACTTCTCATAGCGGGACAACACGACGAGCGCCAAGCCGCCCGCCAGCAGGGCGAGCACGTTGACCAGGCCGTTCTTGGATTGGTTTCTTTCCATCGGTCAGGAGAGGTGGTCGGACCCCGGGCCCGCGGACGCGCGCATCGCCGCGTGGTCGCGGCAAGGGCTCGTCGGTCGTGGGTCGGTGTTCATCGGCGTTTGGTTGTTCAGTTGAGCTCGCGGTCCTCGAAGGAGATCATCGCGGCGGCCAAGGCGGCGCCGAGGTACGACACGAGATAGGCGGCCGCCTTCACGACGTAGCTCCACGGGATCGACTTCTTGTCCTCCAGCGCGTCGGCCAGCCAGAACTGCTGCCAGTTCGGCACCACCGCGTAGGCGACCTTCGCCCACCAGACTCCGCTGTCGGCCGAGGCCTTGAAGAGATAATCCGTCATCAGCCCGAACAGGAAGAATCCCGTGCAGACCGCCAGCGTCGGGATGGTGTCCAAGCGCGTCGAGCACACCAGCGCCAACCCGGCCAGCACCAGCAGCGCGAACAGGATCAGGACGCCGGCGGGCACCAGACGCCAATCGACCGACGCCGGCCCGTCGAACGCCCGGTCCAGACGCGTGAACTGCACCACGACCCAGAGCGCCAGCGTCGTCAGGACCGCGAAGGAGAACACCGTGTCGGAGACGAACGAGCGCCGGAGGAAGAAGTTCGTGAAGCCGCCCACGCCGAAAGCCAGCACCGCCGCGCCCATGTAGATCGAGAACGACTGCACATCGGCGTTGCCGTAGGCGTCGAAGGCCATGCGGCTCGCCATCAAGGTCGCCACCATGTCCGCGTAGGTGATCAGCACCAGCGCCAGCGCCAGACCCGCGTACTTCGCGAGCAGGAAGGTCATCCGCCCGACCGGCTTGGACAGCACCGTCAGCGCCGTCCCGGTCCTGATCTCCTGGGCCACGCTGGCCGAGGCGCAGAGCACCGAGGTGAGCAGGCCTGAGAGCAACATGATCGCGAGCGTGCTGTCTTTCACCAGCTTGGTGTCCTCTCCGAACCCGAAATACGGGACCGCGGACAGGAACACGCAGAAACACGCCGAGCTGGCCAACAGCAGCAGATAGATCGGCTGCCGGACCAACTCCATGAAGGCGTTGCTGGTGATGGCGGTGAATTGCCTCATTCGGCGGAAAATGACTGTGTGGCGGACATCATACGGGTTGCCTCGGCGAGGTCAACCGACTTCGCCGACGACACTGCTCCGCATGGTACTGGCAGGGAAGCACGGGCGGGGAGTTCACGGGAAACGGTGCGGGACAGCAAGCCCGTTGTCCCCATGGGGTGCGATCCGAAGTGGCGGTCAGTAAGCAGTGAAGGAGAGGGTTGCCTGTGGGTTGGGAGCGAGGAGGAGCGAGACCGGCGGTAGGGCGAGGCTCCTGCCGAGCCGCTGAGCAAAGGGCGGCCCGTGAACTCGCAGGGGCTCAGCAGGAGCTTCGCCCTACCACTCGACACCAGGAAGGTCCGCCACTGGCTTCTCCGCTGCATCCCCCGTTCCTGCACTCGCTTTCTCACCTCTTCTGAACGCCACTTCGGATCGCACCCGTCTCCATGTTGCCCTGGCCCGAAGGTCGCTGAGACAGCGTTCACCCCGGTCCAACGGCGGAGACCCGCTCCTCGACTCTTCGCCGTCGCCACGATCGACACCCAGCACTGGGTCTCCTTCCGCCTCGTTGCCATGCCCCTTGCATCCTTCCGTCCAAAGTCGTGTTGGATCCAAAAAAGGCAGTTTTGACGCGCTTCCACGCCGCTGGTCACAAGCAACCGCAGTGATCCGCCGAAACCACCGTCGCGAACGGATTGTCGACCCACCTCGGATAAACCAACTCACATGATGCACTTACAACTGTGAGATAATGTTTTAACTTTGACCGTAATCTTTTTTCTCACCATTGTTAAGTCGTGACTTGGCAATTCATCCTCGGAAGGGCCGTCCCAGGAACCGACACGACTGGATGAAACATCCTCGTCGAGTTGTTTTGGTAGCCGTCCTCTTGGCCGGGATAGGGATCCTGACGATGTCCCGGCGTCCTTCCTTTCGCAGCGAGAACGATCTTCCGCTGCCGGAGCCCGACGAAGCACAGGTTCGTCGGCAGCCCACGACACCGCGCTCCTTGGCGGGCATCAACCACGGATCTACGCCGAAAAGGCCGGCACCTGCCATCGACCCGGTCGCCTTGGCGGCACTTTCATCTAACAAGTCCTATCGCCTGGTCCATTCAAACGTTGTCATCCAAGCCGTCATGGTGCCTGGACCTTCGTGGAGATCAATCGGAAGCCCGGAGTTCGAAGAGATGTCGAAAAGGGATTTTGACGATGTATCGGTCGTGGAGCCCACCATGATCCGCTTGAAGGATATGCTTGAAGCGGATGGCGTTCCCGAAGAACGGCTCTACAGCGCGATCCGAGTTGTCTATGAGATGCGATCGACCCAGCTGGGATTGAAACAGATGGAGTTCGAAGACAAGCGTTCCCTCAACGATGCATTGGCTCGTCTGCGGGAGGACACCATCCATTCCGAATCCGACAAGGCCTTGATCAGGCAGGAGCGGATCGACATCGCGGACGCCGAGGAGTTGGCAAGGGTGGTCGATGTGAAGGACCTCGTGGAACGGGTGAAAGCAAAGCTTCAGATCCTGGTCGGTGGCGTGTCGGAGGCAACCTTCGAGCGGTTCTACTCCCTCGAGCCACGGTTACACGCCGGTGCGCTACGTCCCTAGCCCGGGCCACCCGATCGCTGTCGCGCTTTGGCGTGGAGTCGTCGGTAACGCATCCGGCTTTGCTCAGAATATCGGTTCTTCGCTACTTTCCATGGCTGGACGGGGAAGGCTGTCAGCTCTCCGAAATGAGTCCGGAGCATCCGGATGAGAGCGTCATCGGGGGCGAGGAGACAGGCTGCCTGGCGTCGCTCCGCGTCTCCGACCTCGCCACAAGGGCCTGTTTGCAACTCTTCCATGGCAATCCAGACCGCTACAGCCAGGCCGGGTGGCCCTGATTCCTGGACATCCTCCTCCCGACAGATGCGCTTCGCTTGGCTCACGAGTGCCTTCAAGCGCCTTATATCCCAGCCACGGAAAGTAGCGAGGAACCAGAATATCGCCGGTCTTCCTCTTCCTCGGATTCCAAGGGGAGAAGTTGGCGGATGCCGGATTTCCGCTCTGCCATCCCTGGACCGATCAAGACCGCATCGATGCCTTGACTGCTCTCAAAGCCGATCTGGGGTCGTAAGGGTCTCCGCGGCTTCCGACGGCTGTGAGCTGAGCCAAGCAACCTGAGCCAAGGAAGTCGGCTGTCCGAGCGACGAAGCGACCCGAACGACGGAGGCGTGAACGGGCGGACAGCCTTCAGCGTTTGACCCTTGCCCGGACGAGCCTCACGGTGCCCGGAAAGTCCCTCGCTTGAACCGACCGCTGCCCGATCGCCTCCCGCTGACCGCCCATCCATGAGCGAACCCAACCTCTCCGCCTTCATCTGGTCCGTCGCGGACCTCCTGCGGGGCGACTACACGCAGAGCGATTACGGCAAGGTCATCCTGCCGTTCACCGTGCTCCGCCGGTTGGATTCCGTGCTGGAGCCGACCAAAGCAGCCGTGCTCACCGAGAAAGCCCTGCGCGAGAAGGCCGGCCTCAACGTCGAGCCCTTCCTCCTCCGCAAGTCCGGCCAGCTCTTCTACAACACCTCGCCGCTGGACCTGCCCAAGCTCATGGGCGACGCGGACAACATCGCCGAGAACCTCCGCTCGTACATCCAAGGCTTCTCGCCCGCTGTCCGCGACATCTTCGACCACTTTGATTTCCACGCCCAGATCGACCGGCTCTCCCGCGCCGGCCTGCTCTACCTCGTCACCGAGAAGTTCGCGAACATCGACCTCCACCCCGAGTTCGTCGGCAACGCCCAGATGGGGCAGGTGTTCGAGGAGCTGATCCGGAAGTTCGCCGAAGCCTCCAACGCCACGGCGGGAGAACACTTCACCCCGCGCGAAGTCATCCGGCTCATGGTGAACCTGCTGTTCACCGAGGACGAAGAGGTCCTGACCAAGCCCGGCGTCGTGCGGTCCATCTACGACCCCACGGCGGGGACCGGCGGCATGCTCAGCGTCGCCGAGGAGCACCTCGCGGGCCTGAACCCCAACGCCCGGCTCGTGATGTACGGCCAGGAGCTGAACCCCGAGTCCCACGCCATCTGCAAGGCGGACATGCTCATCAAGGGGCAGGACATCGCCAACATCGTCTTCGGCAACACCCTCTCCGCCGACGGCCTGTCCGGGAAGCGGTTCGACTACATGCTGTCCAACCCGCCCTTCGGCGTGGAGTGGAAGAAGATCGAGCGCGAGATCCGCAAGGAAGCCGACGACCAGGGCCACAACGGCCGCTTCGGTCCCGGCCTTCCCCGCGTGAGCGACGGTTCGCTGCTCTTCCTGCTCCACCTCATCTCCAAGATGCGGCCGGCCGTGGATGGCGGCAGCCGCTTCGGCATCGTGCTCAACGGCTCCCCGCTCTTCACCGGCGGTGCCGGCAGCGGCGAGAGCGAGATCCGCCGCCATGTCCTGGAGAACGACCTGGTCGAGGCCATCATCGGGCTGCCGACCGACATGTTCTACAACACCGGCATCAGCACCTACGTCTGGATCGTGAGCAACCGGAAGCCCACTGCCCGCAAGGGCAAGGTCCAGCTCATCGACGCCTCCGGCTTCTGGCAGAAGATGAGGAAGAGCCTCGGCAGCAAGCGCAAAGAACTCAGCCCCGGCCACATCGACGACATCACCCGCATCTTCGGCGACTTCAAGAAGGTCACCCGCGCCGGCGTGCCCATCAGCCGCATCTTCAAGAACGAGGAGTTCGGCTACCGAACCATCACCGTCGAACGTCCCGCGCGCGACACCTCGGGCAACGAGCTGCGCGTGACCAAGGGCAAGGGCAAGGGCACGCCCATGCCGGATGCCGCCCTGCGCGACACGGAGAACGTGCCCCTGGGCGAGGACGTGGAGACCTATTTCCAGCGCGAGGTGCTGCCCCACGCGCCGGATGCGTGGATCGACCACGACAAGACCAAGGTCGGCTACGAGATCCCGTTCAACCGCCACTTCTACGTCTTCCAGCCGCCGCGCCCGCTCGCCGAGATCGACGCCGAGCTGAAGGGCGTGACCGACCGCATCCTGAAGCTGATCGGAGGGTTGACTCGGTGAGCAGACGCACGCTTGTCCCGTCCCGCCTTCCCCGCTACGCCCATGAGCAGTGAAACCGACGACGACGCCCGCCCCTTCAGGGCTGGAACCGTCTTTGCCCGCGTGACCCAGGGCGTTGCCCTGGGCTGGTTTGTTTTTGCACCTTTGGTGCGCGACCCGATCGGAGGTGCCGCGTGAGCTTCCCTCGCTACCCGAGATACAAAGCCAGCGGCGTGGAGTGGCTGGGCGAGGTGCCGGAGCATTGGGAGGTGTCGGAAGTCGGACAGGTGCCGCCTCTTCGGGCCAAAGGCCCGGCACAAGCCAGCCCAGGGCAACGCCCTGGGAATCGAGGTCCATTGTGCCAAGCCCTGAAAGGGCGGCACCATCCGGCGCGTTTGATCATCTCGACGTTCTCCCGCCCTTACAGGGCTGAAACCTTCGTTGCCCGCGGTCCCCAGGGCGTTGCCCTGGGCTGGCTTGTTTTTGCACCTTTGGTGCGCAGCCCGATCGGAGGTGACGCATGAGCTTCCCGCGCTACCCGAGATACAAGGCCAGCGGCGTGGAATGGCTGGGCGAGGTGCCAGAGCATTGGGAGCTGTCGGAAGTCGGACAGGTGCCGCCTCTTCGGGCCAAAGGCCCGGCACAAGCCAGCCCAGGGCAACGCCCTGGGAATCGAGGTCCATTGTGCCAAGCCCTGAAAGGGCG
>JBBRQL010000048.1:0-20830 GCA_038226425.1 Verrucomicrobiota bacterium | reverse complement strand
TGTTCCGGCGCAGCCAAGCGTTCGGGATGGAATTGGACGGACTGGAACCACGGCAGGAGATCTCGTTCTTCGGGCTTCAGCTCCGTGGCTTCGACGACGCCGTCCGGTGCCGTCGCCGCCGCGCGCAACGGCGTCGCCAAGCGGTGGACCGCCTGGTGGTGCGTGCTGTTCACGCCGAGAGTGGTCGTCCCCGTGATCGCCGCGTACCGGGAATCCGCGGGCAGGTCGACCCGGTGCGCGACATCGTTGCGGAGGTCCATCTGGTTGTGCGCCACCGCGCCGCCGACCTCGGTGGGCAGGTCGACGTAAAGCGTGCCGCCGAGGAAGACGTTCACCAACTGGTGACCGCGGCAGATCGCGAGCAGGGGCTTCCGCTGGCGGAAGATCTCCGCGAGCAACGCCAGTTCCATCACGTCGCGCGCCGGTTCGGCGAGGTCGCAGGTCGCGAGCAACGCGTCCGGCACCTCCGGCCAGTACCGCCGCGGATCGATGTCGTCGCCCCCGCTGAACAAGATTCCGTCCGCGTGCGCGACCGCATCGGCCAACACCTCCAGATCGGTCGTCAGCGGCAAGGACACGGGCAATCCGCCCGCGGCGAGCACCGCGTCCAGGTACCGGCTCGACACGCTGGTCGAGTGGTCGGCCATCTCGACGCCGGCGGGCGAGGTGCTCGGCGTGATGAGGATCAACGGTCGCATAAGGAGACGTTCCAGACCCGGCCCGCCGGCCCGCTCTTCAATCCGCGAAGGTGTGCTCCGGGAAGCGATCGCGGATGAGCCGCTTCACGTTGATGACCGCCTCGGGCGGGTTGAGGTCGCGGCCGGCGCGGCGTTGGATCGATTCCAGCAGCTCCAGCCAGTCCTGCAGAGGCGGATGCAGCATCGCATCCCACTCGATGTCCTTGCCACGCCGTCTCGAACGCTCGAAGAACCGCCAGTCTTTGCCGACCCGCTGGGCGTAGACATGCCGTTTCACCCCGTCTTCGCCGGTGGTCGTCCAACCGATCTCTGCTTTAGCGCCCATAGAAGAGAAGCATGGCCGAAACTGCGGGCGGGAAGAAGCCCGTTCATTCCGGCAGGTCCACGCTCGCGACCGCCATCGCGGCGATGCCTTCGCCCCGGCCGATGAAGCCCATCGTCTCGTTGGTCGTGGCCTTCACGCCGACCTTGCGCGGATCGATGCCGAGCGCGGCGGCGAGGTTCTGCTTCATCGCCGGGATGTGAGGGAAGATCTTCGGTGCCTCGGCGAGCAGCGTCGCGTCGATGTTCACGATGCGCCCGCCCCGAAGACCGACCTGACGCGCCGCTTCCTCCAGGAACACCCGGCTCGGCGCGCCCTTCCACCGCGGGTCGGTGTTGGGGAAGAAGTGCCCGATATCGACCTCGCCCAAAGCGCCGAGCACGGCGTCGGTGATGGCGTGGGCAAGGGCATCGGCGTCGCTATGGCCGTCCAGGCCCTTCGTGTGCGGGATCTCGACGCCTCCCAGGATGAGCGGGCGGCCTTCGACGAGCTGGTGGACATCGTATCCGATGCCGACATGGATCATGGGCGGAGAAGACAGCAGACCGGCGCCGGAATCCAGAGGACAGAATCGGCAGAGAGCGATAGGCGGACCGACCGCCACCGGACAAAATCACGGCTTCCCAAACCTCCGGGACAGGACTACAGCATCCTACAAGATCCATGACCACTCTCCGCCTTTGCCTGTTCGCGACGGCCTTCGCCATCGCCGCCCAACTCCAGTCGATCGCCCGCCAAGCGACCGTGGGACGTATCCGCGGCTCGCTCGACAAGGCCACCGGCGGCGCCACCGCGACCCAGTCCAAGAACGCGGCGACCTCCGCTCCCGCGGCGCCTCAGATCGATCCCGCTGCCATCGCCAAAGCCCAAAAAGCGCGCGACGCCCAGGCATCGGCCATCGCCGCAGGACAGAACCAGCGGAACCAGAAGGCGTTGGTCGGCGCCGACCAACGCGTCGTGGATTTCCTCAAGAAACGGGTCGAGGACGGGTCGGCCGGCGCAGCATACGACCTCGCCAAACGCTACGAAGAAGGCAAAGGCGTGGAAGAGGACGCCACCGAAGCCCGTCGCCTCTACAAGTTGTCGGCAGAACGCGGGAACGATGAAGCGAAGAAGTGGCTCGACGAGCATCCCGAGCCGAAGAAGGGGACGGCCAAGGAAGAACCGAAGCCGACCGTGAAGTGAGGGCCTCACGCAACGGCGTGAAGGCGCAAAGATAAGACGGCCCGCAGAGGTCCGCCTCAGAGCCCGGTGAGCTTCGTCAGGTCCGGCTTCTGCCGGTGCCATGATGTGGCCTTCTGGTAGGCTTCGGCGACGGCGAGCGCCTCGGCTTCGCCGAACAATTTCCCGAGGAAACAGATGCTCACCGGCGCGCCGCCGGTCTTGTCACCGGTCGGGACCACGACGCAGGGATGTCCCGTCATGTTGGAGTAGAGCAGCGAGTCGCCGCTCCAGACGGGCGCGACCAGCACGTCGAGGTCGCGGAACAACGCATCCATGTCGGCCATGAGCCGTGTGCGGATCCGGTTCGCGTCCAGGTAATCCACCGCCGTGATGAAGCGCGCGCTGCGGAACGAGTTGGGCCAGTTCCAGTCGGCCTGCTGGACCAGCTGGCGATCGAGCCCGCTGCGCGTCAGCTCGTCGAACGCGGCCGCCGCCTCCGCGGAGAGCAGCATGTAGAGGGGTTGCCTCGGATGCTTCGGTAGTTCGACCAGCCGGAGCGCGGCACCGGACCGGCGCAGCACTTCGAGCGCGGCGAGGTCCTCCGCTTTGTGGTCGTGCTCCTTCTCGAAGTCGGACCTGAGATAACCGATGCGCAGCTTCGCGAGCGGCGTCCGCGACGGATAGCTGAACGGCGCGTCGATCGCCGCGAGGTCCTGTCCATCGGGACCGCGGATGACGCCGAGCACCAGCGCGCAATCCTCCGCGCTGCGGGCGAGCGGCCCGAGCTTGTCGAGCGACCAGCAGAGCGTCATCGCGCCGGTGCGGCTCACGCGCCCGAAGGTCGGCCGCAGCCCGGTCACGCCGCAGACCGTCGCCGGCGACACGATCGAGCCGAGCGTCTCGGATCCGATGGCGAACGGCACAAGACCCGCCGCCACCGCCGCCGCGGACCCGGCGGAAGAACCGCTCGAGCCGTTGGTCGGATTCCACGGGTTCCGCGTGAGCCCGCCGAACCACACGTCGCCCATCGCGAGCTCGCCCAGGCTCAGCTTGGCGACGAGCACGGCGCCCGCTTCGTCGAGCTTGCGGATGACCGTCGCGTCGGCGTCGGGCACCTGGTTGGTGAACGGCGGCGCGCCCCAAGTGGTCCGGATGCCGCGCGTGTCGAGCAGGTCCTTCGCGCCGTAGGGGATCCCGTGGAGCGGACCGCGGAGATGACCAGCCCGTATCTCGGCATCCGCCTTCTTCGCAGCAGCCAAAGCTCGCTCCTCCGTGAGCGTGACGACGCATCGGAGCGGCGGGCCATATCGCTTGAGCCTAATGAGGCAGAGCCGTGTGAGTTCCTCCGACGTGACCTGTCGCGAACGGATCAACGCCGCGAGCTCGGCGACGGAGAAGAACGCGAGGTCGTCGAGGTCGGCCGGCCGTCTCACGCCGCGCGGGGGTGTCCAACGAAAGGCCTTCCGCGCAGCGGGCATGACGAAGCCGGGAGGACGCGGATCGAAGACGAGCGCCGGCGCGAGGTGGTTCGGCAACGGAACGGCGCGCAGCTCGGCCAACGCCCCGAGCCGCTCCTGCAAGGCGGGGAGCATCTGAGATCTCTCGGCCTCGGTGAACTCCACGCCCGCGACCTTCGCTGCCGCGGCGGCATCGGCGGCCGAGATCGGCGACGGTTCGGCGGCCCGTGCGGCACCGAGCAAGAGGACCGCGCCGGCCGCGAGCGCCAACGGAAGCAGGAGAAATCTCATCACGGCCGGAGCGTGGCCGCGACGCGTGCGGACACAACCTGGAAACTAGCGCAGCCCTGCGGCAAACTGGACGTTTCATCACCGCCCGGTACAATCCGTCTTGTCTTCTATGAACCAAAACAAGATGGGCAGCATTTGCAGGGCAGGCGTCGCGCTGGTTTCCGCGGTCATCCTCACGACCGCACCGGCCTCCGCCCAAGACGTCATCGTCGACCAGTTCGCCGACGAGAGCGAAGTCGCCGGAAAATGGACCCGCTGGTGGGGAGGCGCGGACCAGACCTACGAGTTCGACGCGACCGTGGATGCCGACAAGAAGGCCGGTTCCGGATCGCTCAAGGCGACCATCGGCTTCGACATCGCGGCGCACGGCGGGGACAACCAGTTCTCGCTTCAGCACTATCTCGACACCGCGGTCGACGGCACGAAGTTCACCAAGCTCGTGTTCGACATCCGGTTCGATCCGACCTCGCCGACCCGCCCTCAATCGGGCGATTTCGGTTATCTCGAGTACGGGCTCATCCCCGGGGACTACTCCCAGCTCTATCTCGGGAACGCCACCGTCTCGAAGACGACGGCGGGTTGGATCCGCGTCTCCGCGCCCATCGATCCCGCCACGCCCAAGCTCGACAAGGTCATCGGCGTCACCTTCAAGCTCTGGGCCGGGGACGGCAACCCGGCCGGTGACAACCGGCTGACCGGCAAGACCGTGTTCTGGGTCGACAACATCCGGCTCGTGGCCGACACGAGCACCCAACCGTTGCCGCCTCCGACCGTGTCGGTGCGGAAGCCGGTCCCGGGGCTCCAGCTCTTCGCCAGCAAGCCTGGCGCGCAATACCAGCGGCAGAACATCCGGACGGCGGACCCGAGCTACGGCTGGGTCGGCAGCGCGGCGCCCGTGACCTACTCGTTCACCAACGCCGATTATCCCGACGGGTCGGGGAAGGGGTTCCAGACGCATCTCTTCCTGGTCCCCGGCGACGGGATCCCCGCGTTCGAGACCTCGCCGGACTACAACGAACCCGACGTCGTCTTCGTCGACCTCCAGAACAACGCCGACGGCAGCGCCTACGCCAGTTTCCGCCACAAGACCGACCAACCGAACGGCAACGCGATGATCTACGGCGCCGGTACCCTCGGCGGCATCGGGAACCCGACCGCGCTCGGGACCTGGAGCCTCACGATGAAGGACACCTCCGCCACGCTGACCACGCCTTCCGGATCCAGCACGAACTTCACGTTGCCGGCCGCGACGGTCGCGCGGTTCGCGGGCCCGCTCTACGCCTACTTCGGCGTCCAACCGAACAGCACGGCCAACATCGGACGTTCAGCCACCTTCAGCCGTATCACGATCACCGGCGCCGGAACGCCGATCGACGACCGCTTCACGGCCGGCCCGCTGAACCCGGAGACCTGGCAGGTGGCCGCCGAGGACGGCCCGGGGATCTTGCCGGTCCCCGCGGACACGGCCTACGCGCTGTCATGGACCCTCCCGGACGCGGGATACAACCTAGAAGCCGGTCCTGGCCTCGCGCCTGGTTTGTTCACCGACGTGACGGCGCAATTGTCCCCGGTCCAGATCGGCACGCGCAAAGTGGCCTTGGTGCCGAGCGCGAACCTTCCCGCCGCCAGCGGAGGCTTCTTCCGGCTGCGGAAGCCTTGAGACGCGATCGACCCGACGGAAAAAGGACAGGCCGTCGTGGCCTGTCCTTTTTCTTTCCCGGCGCCGGCGCATTAACGTTCGACAACGTCGACCGCGCTCCGTGTCATAGCGTCATGGTCCGCCGTTGGATGTTCTGGCTCGCGCTCTTCGTCGGGCTCGACGTCGCGGCGTTCTTCTACTGGCGCTGGCGGCACGAGCACCGGTTCGACGCGCCTATCCGGACCGCGGCGGCGCGCCACGGGCTGCCGCCGGCCTTGGTCAAAGCCGTCGTGTGGCGCGAGAGCAACTTCGATCCCGACGCCGTCGGCAAGGCCGGCGAGATCGGCCTTATGCAGCTCATGGACGAGGCCGCGCACGAATGGGCCGGCGCGATGAAGCTCCAGCAGTTCGTCCACGAGCACGTCTTCGACCCGGGCACCAACACGCTGGCCGGCTGCTACTACCTCGCGAAGCTGCTCCGCCGCTATCCAGGCACGGACAACCCGCTGCCCTACGCGCTCGCCGACTACAACGCCGGTCGCGGGAACGTGCTCCGCTGGATGACCGGTCCCGCCAAGACCAACAGCGCGGCCTTCGTCGCGCAGATGACCTTCCCGTCGACCCGCGCCTACATCGCCGCGATCACGGAGCGCTACGCGAAATATCGCGACGACTTCCGCTGAAGTGCGCCGACGCACCTCGGCGCGAGCTTCGGATTTACACGGACGGCCCGGGCGGCCATCGTTCTTGGACAATCTCACAAAGCCGTTCCGCTGAACCCAAGACAGCCTCACCTAGGAGACATCCCATGAGCAAAGTCCGAGTCCTGGTCGGCACCAAGAAAGGTGCCTTCATCCTCACCGCCGACGGCAAACGCGACCGTTGGGAGGTCACCGCCCCGCTCTTCCCCGGCTGGGAGATGTACCATCTCAAGGGTTCGCCGGTGGACCCGGACCGCCTGTACGCCTCGCAGTGCAGCGGCTGGTTCGGACAGATGATCCAGCGGTCCGACGACGGCGGGAAGACCTGGGAAGCGGTCGGCAACGAGTTCCACTACGAAGGCACGCCCGGCACCCACATGTGGCACGACGGCACGCAGCATCCCTGGGAGTTCAAGCGCGTCTGGCATCTCGAACCGTCGCTGACCGACCGCGACACCGTGTTCGCCGGCGTCGAGGACGCCGCCCTCTTCAAGTCGGTGGACGCCGGCAAGACGTGGCAGGAGCTGCCCGGGCTGCGCTCCGCCAAAGGCCATCTCTGGCAGCCCGGCGCGGGCGGCATGGGGTTGCACACCATCCTGCTCGACCCGACCGACCCCGACCGGATCTACATCGCCATCTCGGCCGCCGGCGCGTTCCGCACCGACGACGGCGGCAAGACATGGATGCCCATTAACAAGGGCCTGAAGTCGCAGTACGAGCTGCCCGACCCCGACGCCGAGGTGGGCCACTGCGTCCACCGCATCGCCATGCACCCGTCGCGTCCGCAGGTGCTCTTCATGCAGAAGCACTGGGACGTCATGCGCAGCGACGACGCCGGCGGTTCTTGGCGCGAGGTCAGCGGGGACCTTCCCACCGACTTCGGTTTCCCCATCGATGTCCATGCCCACGAGCCGGAGACCATCTACGTCGTCCCGATCAAGAGCGACTCGGAGCACTTCCCGCCCGACGGCAAGCTGCGCGTGTACCGCAGCCGCACCGGTGGCGGCACTTGGGAAGCGCTGACGAAGGGCCTGCCGCAGAGCGATTGCTACGTGAACGTGCTGCGCGACGCGATGGCGGTCGACCGCCTCGACCCGTGCGGGATCTATTTCGGCACCACCGGCGGACAGGTCTATGCCTCGGCGGACGGCGGCGATTCCTGGGACGCCATCGTGCGCGACCTCCCGGCCGTGCTGTCGGTCGAGGTGCAGACGTTACCATGATCCGGATCGTGCTCCCCTACCACCTGCGCACCTTGGCCAAGGTCGGGGAGGAGATCGCGCTGGAGGTCGACGGACCGATGACGATCGGCTCGGTGCTCGACGCGCTGGAGCATCGATATCCGGTGCTGCGCGGCGCGATCCGCGACCACGGCACGCTGCGCCGGCGGCCGTTCATCCGCTTCTTCGCCTGCAAGGAAGACCTGTCCCTGGAAGCCGCTGACACGGCGCTCCCCGACGCGGTCGTGCTCGGCGACGAACCGTTCCTCGTCGTCGGCGCGATGGCGGGCGGCTGAGCCCGGGGGTGCGCGGCCTCAGTACTGCCGCGTGGATTCGTTCTCGTGCAACGGCGTCTCGAACTCGTCGCTGCGCAGCTCGACCTTGAACCGCGCGTCATCGGCGACCGCCGCCTTCACCACCAGGCGCCATGAAGCCGTGCCCTTCGGCTCGATCACCGGCAACGGGTCCAGCGTGACCACCTGGTCCTGGACATGCGCGGGCGTCGTGCCTGTGACCGAGACGAACTCCTGGCTGGCCGGTAGGATGCAGACCATCCGCACGTTGTTGAGCGCGCCGAAGCCTTGGTTGAGCACGCGGATATCGTAGACCACTTCCTTGCCGACCTCGATCGGGTCCTCCAGGTCCACGACCTCCAGCAGCACCGCCGGCACCCCGATGAACTGCGTCGCGCAACGCGTCGCCACGGCAGGCGCGCAGCTGCCTTTGGCGGTCGCCTCGAACGCGAGCGATCCGAGTTTCCCGAGCGTGAACGTCGCGCAAAATTCCCGGGCCGACCGCGCCGCTAGCCCTTCGATCTCCCAGGTCACGCGGCCGTCCGCGGCCACGCCGCCTCCCGTCATCGCGCCCGGCACCGCGCCTTCCGGGATGGGCAGCGTCACGACCGTCCGCGGCTCCGCGGCGGTGCCGGTGTTGCGGAGCGTCAGGCAGACCTTCGTCGGCCGACCGGCCACGGCGCGGGCCGGCACGGAGCAATCGATCGCGATCACCGGCGCGCTGATCTCGGTGGTGGCGGAATCTTCCGCGGTGCCGCCTTCGGCGGCGGTGGCCTTGGCCGAGACGGTGCCGCGGCCGACCTCGGCGGCCGTCACCGGCAGCACCGCCTCGCGCGCTTCGCCGGACCTGAGCGTGCCGACATCCCATCGGACCACCGAGCGGCCGTCGGTCGTCTTCCAGCCTGCCGGCAACGTGTTGGTGACCACGACCCGGGTCGCCTCGGCCGGTCCGGAGTTGCGCACCGCGAGCTTCACGTCGAAGGGCCCGCACAAGCCTGCGGCGGCCGGAGCGGAGACGTCGAGCTTCAAGGCCGGTGCGAACGGCCCGAGGTCCTCCACGAAGAAATTGCTGCAGGCCTTCGGCGTGACGCAGCGGTACTTGCGGCCTTTCGAGACGAAGGTGAAGGCGTAGGCCGGCGCCGGTTCCTTGCCGGCCCACAGCACGTCGCGGAGCGTCACCGGCTTGTAGTTCTCACGCGACGACATGAAGGGCATGCGCGTGCCCACCGCGATCGGAGCCTCGCTGATGACCGCCGTCTCGGCCGCGCGATGGAGATCGGCCAGGTCGCCCTTCCAGCCCCATTGCTCGAGGATCGAGGCGATGTCCGGCTTCAGGCGCGGGTCCCGGAAGCGGGCGCGCAGATCTTCCGGCGTCTTCAGCGGGTTGGCGAAACGGTGGGCAGGATTGCCGAGGAAGGTCGCCCGATGCTGCTGCGCCTCCGCCGGCATCGTGGAGAACACGACCAGACCGGCCACGACCGCCAGCAAGACCCGCAGCTTGGACTTCATGCGAATCACGTTCCGAGAAGCCACCGCGCGAGACCAGCCAATAGTGGAGCGCCGGACAAAGGAAGCCGCGCCGTCTCGCCGTGCACCGGTCAGGGCCATCCCGTCGTCGAAGGCGCCGCGTCCATTCGGCGCGAGGTCCGGTTGATCAGCGGTCGCAGACGGATGCGAACGCTCTGACGGAAGAGACAATCAACGCCTTCGAGCGCTTCGCGCACGCCCCGGCTCTTCTTCAATTGCCAGACAGCTATCGGAGCCGCGTCTGCTGCTCGGTTGACGGTATCCCGGCATTCATCGGCGATGAGGCAGCGACTTCTCAGACAATTCTCCGCAAGCCACCTCGCGCCTCGAGGTGTCGGATCCAGCGGCTTGCCCCTCTGAACCAGCGGTTGGCCGCACAGAGGTCGCGATCAGCCCCGGAGATTGTCCTTTCCGTCTCCGACGCGGTCATTTTTCAAATCCACGTCACGTCCTGACTCTGCGCATTTTTCTGACCCCATGAGATCTCTTTGCTCTGACCGTCTGCTCGTGCTCGTGCCGTTGCTCGCTGCCGGTCTTGTCCCCGTCACAGCGGCGGGCACGGACGACGCCCTGATGGATAAGCTGGTCGAGAAGGGCATCCTCACCACGGAGGAGGTGAAGACCCTCCGCGCCGAGGCGGCCAAAGATTTCACCACCGCCTACGCCGCGAAGAGCGGGCTGCCCGATTGGGTGAGCAGCCTGAAGCTGAAAGGCGACCTCCGTGTGCGCGCCGAACAACTCCGCTTCGACACAGCTGCGCTCGTCGACCGCACGCGCTTCCGCTACCGGCTGCGCTTCGGTGTGGTGGCGTCGCTCCGGGACGATTTCGAGGTCGGCTTCCAGCTCGCCTCCGGTGATGACGCCAAACCCATCACGAACAACCAGACGTTCACGGGCAACGCGTCGAAGAAACCCGTCTACACGGATCTCGCCTACGCGAAGTGGAACCCGCTGCACGACGGTGCGTGGAGCGGCGGTGTGACCGTCGGCAAGATGGAGAACCCCTTCAGTTTCACCGAGATGGTCTTCGACATGGACTACACGCCGGAGGGCGCGGCGGCGCAGTTGGCCTACAAGCCCGGCGACGCGCACCAGCTCAAGCTCGTGGGCGGCGGCTTCGTGGTGAACGAGCTGAGGGCGAGCAGCCACGACCCGTTCCTCGTCGGCGCGCAGGCGCGTTGGGATGCGACCTGGTCGAAAGCGTGGAAGTCGTCGGTGGGCGTCGCCGCGCTCGGCCTCGGCAACGACGAAACGCTCACGACCGCCAGCATCCCCGACGTGAACGTCGGCAACACGCGCGGACCGTCCACCGCGCCGCTGGACGGCTTCACCCCCCTCGTGGCCGACGCCTCCGTGACCTGGAGCGGCGGAACGGTGCCGGGCTATCCCGGAGCGTTCCCGGTGAAGCTCGCCGTCGAGGCCTTGGACAACCCGGCGGCCCCGAGCCAGAACACCGGCTTCAGCGGCGGCGTGACCTTCGGCAAGGCCGGCAAGAAGGGGACGTGGGAGGTCAGCTACCAATACCGCTACCTGGAGAGCGATGCCTGGTTCGAGGAGGTCGTCGACGACGATTTCGGGGCGGTCTATGGCACGGCTTCCGCCCGCGGAGCGGCGGGCTTCGCCGGCGGCACGAACACCCGCGGGCACATCCTCAAGGCCAGCTACTCGCCCTACGATTCGCTGACGCTCAGCTTCGGCTGCTATCTTACCGAGCTGATCCAGCGGAACGCCGGCGACACCTCGCCTGATGGCGTCCTGCGCCTGCGCTTCGACGCGGTGTGGAAGTTCTGAGCGACGTTCCTGGTCTCCTCTCCTGATCCAACGATGAAACGTCTTCTCACCGGCTTGGCCGTGCTCACCGTCGTGCTCGTCGCCGCGTTCTACGGCTGGCAGGCGCGCAAATACGCCGTCGCCGACACGATGCGGATCCCGCTCCGCGAGTTCTCGATGGCCGAGTATCCCGAGAACCCCGCCGAACTCAGCGTCGCCACCGGCCGCTACGGCGGACGCAGCCTGACCTTGGTGAAGCGGGACGACACCCACTTCGACTTCATCCTCGAGCCCGGCGACGACCGCACGGCGAAGATCGTGTGGAAGGGCGTCGATGTCTCGCTCTTCGCCACCAGCCAACCGCAGTGGACGCGCGCGCACGCCGGCAACCAGCTCATCGCGCTCATCGACCGCGAGTGGAACCGCCAGCAGGTCGGCTTCAAGGCCACGTCGCCGATGCTCGAGGTCACCGGCGGCGACGGCTGGGAGAAGACCAACCTCGTCTCTGCCGAACTGGCGAAGAACTGCCTCAACGCCGGCCTCTGGGAGATCCAGCTCTTCTCCCAGGAAGGCGGGAACAAGGCCGAGTATTACCACGCATGGTTCACCTTCCCGCTCGGCCATTATCGCGCGCTCGTGGAGCGCAACAGCGGCATACGCTACGCTGATTTCTGGACCCGCTTGGAGCACTGGCGCGATCCCGAGGGCACCCCGATGGACCTCGCCGGCCTCCGCACCGTGGTGAAGGAACAGGCCTGCGCCGTGGTCTTCGACCCGCAGGAGCGCGTCGCCGTCGGCGGCGAGCAGAAGCGCAAGCAGCGCACGACCATCGCCCGGAACGTCCGCACCTACGGCGAGTGGTCCGACGGGCGGCCGGTCGCGTTCGGCTCCTTCATCAAGCCCGGCCGCTACAGCAACCAGCATCCGCACGACAACCAGCTCTGGCGCATCGGCAAGCTCGAGCGCGCGGTGTGGCGCGACGTGAAGTCGCCCGCCACGCCCGAGCCGCAGCAGGAGCTGGAGCTGGTCTTCCGCGACACGAAGAACGGCGGCGAGAACAAGTTCCTCGTCGGCGGATTCCGGGCCGACAAGCTGCCCGTGCTCGCCACGGGAGATTACGCCAAGGGCTACTACATGCCCATGGGCATCGCCATCCCATCGTTCACCGGCGGCTATGACGACCTAGTGAAGACGCCGCCTTGGACCACGCCCTACTACAGCTTGCTGGTGGACAGCGGCGACCGCTGGCTGAACCACCACGACATCGCGCTCGACGGCCAGGTCCTCCACCGCGACGAGAAGGACATGGGGCTGCTGCACCTCTACTTCCTCAGCTACGAGCGCCACGCCATCCTCGCCCACTTCCGCGTGCCGCTGCCCGCGAAGGCCGAAGCGGCAAGGTAGGCGGTGGTCTTGGTCCTGGTCATCCGTCACGTCGCCAACGATCCGCTTTGGAAGAAATTCTTCGGCGCGACGGCCGGCATCCAGCCCCCACATCGATACCGCTCCGGCCGCGAACGGGTCGCTCGCCTCGTCGGTGGTCTGCCAAAGAAAAAGACCGCGCTCCTCGCGGAGCGCGGTCTTTGGGGATCTTTTCGGCCAGCCTCAGCCGACCAGTGCCGCGTTCGGCGCGGGCAGGAGCAGGAGGCCGTTCTCGGGACGCGGTGCCCGGGGAGCCTTCGGCGCCTTCTCGGGGCGAGGAGCCGGCTCGGGCTTGGGCAACGGCTTCTTGGCCGTCTCCAGCAGACCGTTGGCGAACTCGATCACGTGGCCTTGGTGGACGAGCCAGTGCAGGTCCGTGAGCAACGCCTGCTGTTCAGGCGTGGCTTTCGGCGCGGCGGGGGCCGGTGCCGGTGCCGGCGCGGGAGCCGCGGCGGCATCGACCGGAGCGGCGGAACCTTCGGCGGCGACCGGTGCCTCGGGGGCAGCGGCGACGACGGGAGCGGGAGCAGGAGCTGTCTCTGCGACGGCGGGAGTCGGCGCGAGCGCTGCGAGCAGTTTCTTGCGCGACGGGTTCTGGGTCGCGTTGATGAAGTCGATGATGCTCTTCACGCCGTTCGACACGAAACTGGTCTCCATGTCGAGGTAGTGCGGGCGGGCGATCGACACGTGGACGATCGCTTTGTCGCGCTTGAAGAACTGCAGGCCCGCGCCGGCGAAGGCGGCGCTGAGCGCCGTCATCGTGCGGATGGGGAACTTGCGCTCGCGCTCCAAGGTGACGCGCAGCACGCGCAGCAAAGGCTCGGGCAGCCGGGGACCGGACTGCTCGCGCTTGAACTGCCAGGAATTCACCGACTTCACGAGGTTCGCGAGGTGGGTGGCCTTGAAGTGGGTCTCGACCTCGGCGAGCGAGCCGAGCTTGAGCGGCTCGGGCACGTTGAGGGCGGTGTACTCGAGACGGGAGCTCTGGCCCTCGATCCACTGCTTCACCACGGCTTCGTCCTTCACCATCCGGACCTTCGACTTGAAGATCTCGAACGGCAGACGGGGCGCGCGCTGGGCGTGGATCTCGCGGAGACGGTCCTGGTAGCCGTGGTAGTTCGGCGGACCGAGGATGATCTCATCGAACTGCGCCACGAGCGTCCAGACCCCCTTGGGCGGGTCGCACGGCTGCTTCTCGGTGAGGTAGAAGGTCTCGAAATGCGCGTTGAGCACGTGACGGGCGGCCTCGGCCTCGCTGAGCCAGACGCTTTCGTCGAGCGAGCAGACGAACAGGGGCTGGAGTACCTGGCCGTCCTGGCCCTTCATCACGCGGAAGGTGACCTCGTAGCGTTCGGGCTTCTGGATGACCAGTCCGGCCACCTCGAGAAGCGGATAGGCGCGGCCGCTCATCTTGATCTGGCGGCCGAGCGATTGCACGCCGGCGGGCTCGGGCCGGAGCTCGAGGTCGACCGGGATGAGCGGTTCGGACTGGAACTCGCGACGGTCGTCGCGGCGCGGGCCGCGATGGTCCGGACCGGCGTTCGCATCCCATTTCAGACCCGGGCCGCCAGGACCACCCGGTCCGCCCGGACGAGGGCCTTGGCCGCCGTCACGACGGGGTCCGCCGAAGCCGCCGGGACGAGGACCACCGGGACCACCAGGGCCTCCGGGTCCGCCCGGACGCGGTCCGCCGAAGCCACCAGGCCGCGGGCCACCGAAGCCGCCGGGACCTCCGGGACGTCCGCCGCCGGGACGAGGTCCGCGGCGATCGCCGCGGTCGCCACGTTCGGCGCCTTCCGATCCGCTATATTTGGCATAGCGGTTCGGGTCGGTCGGCTGCTGTGCCCAGGCGGGCAAGAAGGCCTTCTCCAGGTCGAGACTCAGTTCCAAGGGTTCGCTCATAGATAAAAAGGCCCCGCGGATAACGCGAGGTTCGTTCGGCAAAAGCGGGCGGAACATGGGGAGGGCACAATCGAATTGCAAGTGCCGCGATTTCGCGTCTTTTCGGCCGGCCCTCGGGGACGGAAGTTCCCGCTTGCGATGCCCGCGCGCGGCTCCTGAAGCTTGCGCCCATGGAATCCGGTCCTCAGGGCGGCGGAACGCAAGGATGGCGACGATGGCTCGACCATCCGGAGATCCCGCGCGCGCTCCCGTTCGTGCTCTTCCTCGTCCTGACTTCTCTCCAAGGGAAGTTCTTCGCCGGCTCGGAGTATTGGCTCTACGCGGTGAAGACGCTGCTCGCGGGCGGGATGCTGTGGGCCTTGCGCGGCTGGTTGCCGGAGATGAAGTGGGCCTTCAGCGCGGAGGCCGTGGTCGTCGGCATCGGCATCGCCGTGCTGTGGATCGGGCTCGACGGACGCATCCCGACGCTCAACGAACTGTGGGACGCCGGGAACAAACTGCTCACCGGCAAAGATCCGACGCCGGCCAAACCGGAGGAACCGTGGAACCCGCTGGCCCATTTCGCCGGCAACCCTGCGCTGGCATGGGGTTTCGTGGTGGTGCGCGTGCTCGGCCGTTCGCTGGTCGTGCCGCCGCTGGAAGAGGTCTTCTACCGCTCGTTCTTCTACCGCTACATCGCGAACCCGAAGTTCCAGGAACTTCCGTTGGGCATCTGGCATCCCGTCGCGTTCGTCGCGACCAGCGCTATGTTCGGCCTCGCGCATCCGGGCCAATGGGCGCAGGGGATCGTCTGCGGCGCGGCGTTCCAATGGCTGGTGCTCAGGAAGAAGCGTCTCGGCGACGCGATGCTCGCGCACGCGACGACGAACCTGCTCATCAGCGGCTACGCCATCGCGACCAACCAGTGGCGCTTCACTTGAGCGCCGCACCCGCGAGCCCGCCACCGCCGTGCGTCGTCTTCGAGGACGCCCACCTGCTGGTCGTCCGCAAGCCAGCGGGATGGAACACCCACGCGCCGTCGCCCTACTCCGGCGAAGGCATCTACGAATGGCTGCGGCACCGCGAGCCGCGCTGGGCCACGCTCGCCATCATCCACCGGCTCGACAAGGAGACCAGCGGTCTCCTCGTTTTCGGCAAGACGCCGACAGCGAACAGATCGCTCACCGAGCAGTTCGCCGGACGCGAGGTCTCGAAGCGCTACCGCTTGGTCACCGACCGGCGCGTGCCGCGCGACGCGATCCTGACCACCGCGGCGATCGCGCGGGCGGGCGATCATTACGTCGCGCGCCCGGCGGGCCTCGGCGGTGAACCGGCGGAGACACGGTTCCGCGTGCTGGAACGCGCGCCCGGCCGCACCGTGGTCGAGGCGGAACCGGTCACCGGCCGCACGCACCAGATCCGCGTCCACGCCGCGGCGGAAGGCTTCCCCATCCTCGGCGACGTGCTCTACGGCGGCACGCGGTCGGCGCGCGTCTGCCTGCACGCGACGCGGCTGGAGCTGCGGCATCCGGTCACCGGCGAGGCGCTGGCCTTCTCCGACGAGCCCGATCTCGCCGCGATCGCCGCGGACGCGTTGCGCGCCGCCTGCGTCGCCACGGACGAGACCGATGCCTTCCGCCTAAGACACGGCGGGGCGGACGGATGGCACGGTCTCTACGCCGACCGCCTCGGCGAGCACGTGCTCACGCAAGGGGAACGGCCTCCGACCGCCGCCGAGGCCACGGAGCTGATGGCGGCCCGAGGCCCGGCACTTCCAGAGGCCCGCGGTGTGTATCACAAGACGCTCACGCGACACGTGCGGCAGACGACCACCGCGGAGACCTGTCCGCAGCTCGTCACCGGGACCGGCGCGCCAGAGCGGTTCACGGTCCGCGAGAACGGCGCGCGGTACGAGCTGAGCTTCGCGGAAGGCTATTCGGTCGGGATCTTCCTCGACCAGCGCGACAACCGTCGCCGGCTCCTCTCGGGACATGTCGCCGCCGGGTTCCCGCTCTTCGCCGGAGGCGCAGCCGGCAAGGTGGTGCTGAACTGCTTCGCCTACACCTGCGCCTTCAGCGTCGCCGCGGCGCTCGGCGGCGCCCGGACGACCAGCCTCGACCTCTCGCGCAAGTACCTCGACTGGGGCCGGCGGAACTTCACGGCGAACGGCCTCGATCCGGCGGCGCACGATTTCATCTTCGGCGACGTGTTCGACTGGCTGCGGCGTCTCGGGAAGAAGGGCCGGTCGTTCGATGCCGTCCTGCTCGATCCGCCCACATTCTCTCGCTCGAAGGAGCACGGAGATTTCCGCGCGGAAGACGACTACGGCGAGCTGGTCGGCCACGCGCTGCGCGTGCTCAAGCCCGGCGGCGTGCTCCTCGCGTCCACCAACGCGGCGCGGCTGCTGCCCGAGACGTTCCTCTTGCAGGTCCGCGGTGCCGTCCTCGCCGCCGGACGGCGTCCGTTGCAGGAACACTACGTGCCGCAACCGCCGGATTTCCCGGTGAGCCGCGACGAGCCCGCCTACCTGAAGACCGTCTGGCTGCGGGTCTCATGAGCCGCGGAGGAGCGGGGCCCGCCGTTCGCTTGCGGGACGCCTGCCGGAACCGTCCCGCCCCGGCATTGAACATCGGCTCGATCGCGGCCATGCTCGAGCCGTGGACCTGCCACTGGCCGTGATCATCCCGCTGCTGCTGTCCCTGGCAGCGGCGAGCTTCTTCTTTGCGGCGGCGGAATCGGCCTTCTTCTCGCTCGGCCTCTGGCGAGCGAAACGCCTCGTCGAGACGCGGCCGGCCCGCGCCGCGGTGGTCGTCCGCCTGCTGTCCGAGCCCGAGGACCTGCTCGCCACGCTGGTGCTCGGCAACTCGCTCGCCAACGCCTTCTTGGTCGCGTTCGCGTTGTTGGCATCGATCCATAGCGGATGGCCTCTGGCCCTGTCCGCGCTCGGGTTGTTCGCGACGTTGCTGCTCTTCTGCGAGGTCACGCCAAAGGCCTTGGCGGTGCGCCGTCCCGATGCCTGGGCGCTCTTGGTCGCCGTGCCGCTAGAATGGCTCGTGCGCCTCAGCCGGCCGGTGCGGCGTCAGGCCCAAGGCCTGATGGACACGGTGCTCCGCGTGCTCACGCCCCGCTCGATCAAGCCCCAGAGCGCCGTCTCCGACGAGGAGTACGCCGACCTCGTCGAGCTCGCCCACCAACAGGGCGCGCTCGGCCGGGCCGAGAAGGAGCTGATCCTCCAGATCCTCTCGCTCGACCAGCGCACGGCCCGGGACATCATGCGTCCGCGTGCGCAGATGGTGATGCTGCCGGACGACCTGCCGCCCGAGGAGCTCGTCGCCGCGGCGCGCAAAGCCGGGCACCACCGCATCCCGCTCTACGACGAGACGCCCGACACGATCGTGGCGCTGCTCAACACGCGGACGCTCCTGCTCGATCCCGAGACCGGGCTCGACGAGGCGCTGGAGTTCCCATCCTTCGTCCCCGAGAGCATGAACCTGCTGCTGCTGCTCCAGGCGTTGCAGCGCCAGCAACGCGGCCTGGCCATCGTGCTCGACGAGTTCGGCGGCACGGCCGGGCTGGTGACGCTGGAGGACATGCTGGAAGCGGTCGTCGGCCCGATCCGCGGCGAGGGGGATGCCGCCGGGTTCGTGATGGAGAAGCTCGGCGCGGGACGCTGGCGCGTGAACGGCCTGATGCGCCTGGACGACTTCCGCCGGGAACATCCCGCGCTCGGCGAGGTCTCCGATGTCGACACCTTGGGCGGCCTCGCGGTGAAGCTCGCCGAGGTGGTGCCGACCGTCGGCGAAACGTTCTCGTTCCGCGGCCTCACGCTCACCGTGAAGGCGGCCGACGACCGGCGCGTGCGCGAGCTCCTGGTCGAGACGGGAGGGCCGGCGTGATCGCTTTCTGGCTCCATTGGCTCGGGATCGGCGGCTGGCTGGTGCTGTCGTTCTTCATGTCCGGCATGGAGACGGGCGTGATGGCGCTGAGCCGCCTGCGCATCCGGCAATGGCTGCGCGAAGGCCGGTCCGGCGCGCGCACGCTGCTCGGCTACCTCGACCGCCCCGAGAACTTCCTCTGGACCATCCTGGTCGGGAACACGCTCGCCAACTTCGCGGCCGTGGCGCTGATCACCATGGACCTGCACGAAGCGCTGGGCGAGCGGCCTGTGCTGTTCTGGAGCGCGTTCATCGGGGTCGGAGTGGTCGTGTACCTCTTCAGCGAGCTGCTGCCGAAGACGCTGTTCCGGCTCTTCCCGAACCGGCTCTGCCTCCGGCTGGTGTGGCTCTTCCGCATCCTGCATTTCGCGCTCTCGCCGCTGGTCGCCTTCGTGGGACGCTTCACGGCGCTGCTGCTGCTGCTCACCGGCGGACGCGCGCTGACAGGCCGCCTCTTCGGCAACCGCGACGAGTTCCGCGCGTTGATGCAGGAGAGCGGAGCGGCGCTGAAGCCGGCGGAGCGCACGCTCATCGACCGCGTGCTCGACCTGCAGACGCGCACCGTTGGCCAGATCGCGACGCCGCTGGAGAAGGCCGACACCGTCGCCGCGACCGCACCGGTCGCCGAAGTGCTCGCGCTCTGCCGCGACCGGCACCACACGCGGCTGCCGGTGTGGGACTGCGTGACGGGCCCGCGGCGGATCGTCGGCGTGGTCAGCCTGCGCAACCTGCTATACGGCGCCGCCGCACCGGCGCGTTCGACGGCCGGCGATTGGCTGCGCCCGGCGCTCTTCCTCGACGAATCGACGCGGCTGGAGGATGCGCTCCAACGTCTCCAGCGCGGCGGCGAACACCTGGCGATCGTGGTGGACGCCACCGGCAAGGAGCGCGGGATCGTCTCCATCGGCGACATCCTGCGCGTGCTCTTCGGGGAGGTGGCGTTGTGAACCCCGACCTGCTGCTCACGATCGCGCTGAAGCTCGGGCTCGCGCTCCTGCTGATCGTCTTCAACGGCTTCTTCGTCGCGGCCGAGCTGGCGCTCGTGAAGATCCGCGACGGTCAGCTCGACGCCCTCGTCACGCGCGGCAAAGGGGCGGCGCGGATCGCGCGCGGCCTCAAGCAGAACATCAACGCCTGCATCAGCGCCACACAGCTCGGCATCACCCTCGCCAGCCTCGCGCTGGGGCGCTTCGTGGAGCCGCTCGTCGAGGTCGCGGCGATGCCGGTGCTCACGCGGCTCGGGCTCGCGCACCACCACTGGCTGGTCGAGACGGTGTCCTGGAGCGGGTTCCTGGCGGTGACCTTCGTGCTCATCATCGCCGGCGAGATGGTCCCGAAGGCGTTGGCCATCCAGAAGACCGAGGCGGTCGCGCTCGGCGTGGCCCGGCCGTTGTCGTGGTTCCTGAAGGTCGCCCACCCGCTCATCTGGCTGATCGACACGAGCGCGCGCTGGCTGCTGGCGCGGTTCGGCATCGATTCGCTCGAAGAGGAGGGCGCGCACTCGGAGGAGGAGCTGCGCCTCATGTTCATGGCGACCAGCCGCGAGAACCTCGCGTCCGACCTCAGCCGCGAGCTGGTGCTCAACGCGCTCGACCTCCGGCGCCGCGTGGTCGCGGACGTCATGCGCCCGCGCCGTGAGATCACCGCGCTCGGCACGGAGATGCCCTTCACCGAATGCCTGGAGGTGGCGGAGAGGTCCCGCTATTCGCGCTTCCCGCTGTGCGAGGCCGGCGACCTCGACCGCTCGATCGGCGTGGTGCATTGCAAGGACCTCTTCGCCCACCGCGGCACGGCCGGCACCGGTGCGGACCTCGCCGCCCACGCGCGCAAGCTGATCCACGTGCCCGGGACCGCGCGGCTGGAGAAGCTCCTCCAGCTCTTCCTCGACCGGAAGCTGCACTTCGCGCTCGTGGTCGACGAATACGGCGGGACCACCGGCATGATCACCTTGGAGAACGTGCTTGAGGAGCTCGTCGGCCAGATCCAGGACGAGTTCGACCACGAGAAGCCCCGCCTCGTCCGGCGAGGCGACGACGCCTGGGAACTCGACGGTGCGCTGCCGCTCTTCGAGCTGGCAGAGCTCACCGGCGAGACCTTGGACGTGCCGGACGTCGCGACGGTGAGCGGATGGGTCACGCAGCAGCTCGGCGGTTTCCCGAAACGCAACGACCGCGTCCACCTCGGGCAGTTCGAGCTCACGGTCGAGGAGCTCGCCGGCCTGCGCGTCTCTAGGCTCGGCCTGCGGAAGAGACCCGCGCCGGTCGAGGTTCCTGCGGAACCGCGTTAGCCCGTGGCGCTCTCACCAGCGTCCGCCCTGCACCGCGCGGTGGACCGCGGCCCCAGCGCCGACCGAGACGAGCACCACGGCGTCCCATGCGCCGGCGAGCGCGTTGCCCAAGGTCAGGAACGCCAGCAGCAGTCCCCACACGAGCAGCGGATGCCAGTCGGTCGGCTGCTTCACCGGCTGTTTGTTGAGCAACCAAGGCGTGGTGAAGCCGTAGATCGCGAGG
>JBBRQL010000047.1:0-21251 GCA_038226425.1 Verrucomicrobiota bacterium | reverse complement strand
TGGCTGGAGAAGGAGAACGCCGGCCGGAAGATCGGGTGGGAGTGAGCGGCCTGGGTCTGGCAGGAGCGCTGCGGTGGTGGTGGCCACGGTAACGTTAGCGCTCCCTTCTAGCCGGGACGATGCATATGGATCCGGGTGGAACGGCCAACCTGGCCGTTCTCGGCGGCAACTTGCCGCCGAGCTTCGGCACGAGGACGCACCCACCGCAAGGTTCGCGCCCGGCGCACCCAACGCGGCGGGCTGGTAGCCCGCCCCAACGGGCCGGTGGCCCGTTCCACCCAGCCTTGGACTGCTTGGTCCCGGGTTAGACTGTCTGAAAAATCCGGATGCTTGAGCATCCCGGAGGGATGCCAGCAACATCCCCGAGCTGCGATTCTTGGCCGTACGTCCCGGGGGTGTCGCTGCGCTCACCCCCGGCTAATGGCTGCCAACCCTCCGGGTTGCGATACGGGCTGGTCACGATTCTTCCCTCCCGCAGCCCGGGTCCCGAAATCCATCGGATTCCACAGTCCGCGCTCCGTTGAACGGCATCGGTCGCCGCTCTTCACCGCATCGTAGGTACGCCGTTGGTGACGCCGAGCTGCGCGGCGATGAAGGCCAGCTTGTCGGCCGCTTCCTCGATGATCTTGCTCGTCGGCTTGCCCGCACCGTGGCCTGCCTTGGTCTCGATGCGGATGAGCACCGGGTTCGCGCCGGACTGCACCTCTTGCAACCGGGCGGCGAACTTAAAGCTGTGCGCCGGCACCACGCGGTCGTCGTGGTCGGCCGTAGTCACGAGCGTCGGCGGATAGCTCACGCCGGGCCTGAGGTTGTGCAGCGGCGAGTAGGCCCGGAGCGCCTTGAACTCCTCGGCATCGTCGCTGGAGCCGTAGTCGCTGGTCCAGGCCCAGCCGATGGTGAACTTCTGGAAGCGCAGCATGTCCATGACGCCCACCGCCGGGAGAGCCGCGCCGAAGAGGTCGGGACGCTGCGTGATGCTCGCGCCGACGAGCAGGCCGCCGTTTGATCCGCCGGAGATGGCGAGCTTCTTGGGCGACGTGTAGCGGTTGGCGACGAGCCATTCCGCGGCGCCGATGAAGTCGTCGAACACGTTCTGCTTCCTGAGCTTCGTGCCGGCCTTGTGCCACTCTTCGCCGTACTCGCCGCCGCCGCGCAGGTTGGGCACCGCGTACACGCCGCCGAGCTCCATCCATGCGAGGTTCGCGACGCTGAACGCCGGCGTGAGCGAGATGTTGAAGCCGCCGTAGCCGTACAGGAGCGCCGGGTTCGAGCCGTCGAGCTTCAGGCCTTTTTTGTGGGCGATGAACATCGGCACCTTCGTGCCGTCCTTGCTTGCGTAGAAGACCTGCTTCACCTCGTACGCCTCGGGGTCGAAGCCCACCTTGGGCTGGCGCCAGAGCGTGCTCGTGCCGGTGGCGAAGTCGTAGCGGTACACGCGGCCGGGCGTGGTGAAGCTGGTGAAGCTGTAGAAGGTCTCGGTGTCCGAGCGCTTGCCGCCGAACCCGCCCGCGCTGCCGATGCCCGGGAGAGGGAGCTCTTTCTGCAGCTTGCCGGACAGGTCGAAGATCATCACCTGGCTGCGCGCGTCGCGCAGGTACTCCGCGACGAGGCGGTCGCCCACGATGTTCGCAGATGTCAACGTGGCATCGGTCTGCGGGAGCACCTCGCGCCAATCGGCCCGCGAAGGCTTGGCGGTGTCGATGGCGATCAGCCGGCCGCGGGCCGCGGCGAGGTCGGTGCGGAAGAAGAACACCGGCCCGTCGTTGCCGACGAAGTGGTAGCTCGCGTCGAAGTCGTTGAGCAGCTCGACGACCTTGGCGTCCGGCGCGGCGAGGTCCTTGTAGAAGACGCGGTTCTTTGTGTCCGTGCCCTGGCTGACGTTGATGACGAGATAACGGCCGTCGTCGGTGACGCCGCCGCCAAAGCCCCACTTCGGCTGGTCCTTGCGCTCGTAGACCAGCACGTCGGCGGATTGCGCGGTGCCGAGCTTGTGGAAGTAGAGCTTCTGGAACTCGTTCACCTTGGTGAGCTTCGCCGATTCGGCCGGCTCGTCGTAGCGCGAGTAGAAGCAGCCTTTCCCGTCCTTGGTCCACGAGCAGCTGGAGAACTTCACCCACTTCAGCACGTCGGCCGTGTCCCTGCCGGTGGCCACGTCGCGGATCCGCCATTCCTCCCAATCGGATCCGGCCGACGACAGGCCGTACGCGATGTGCGCGCCGTCGTCGGAGACGGCGTAGCCCTTGAGCGCGACCGTGCCGTCGGCGGAGAGCGTGTTGGGGTCGAGCAACACGCGCGGCGTTGCGTCGAGGGTCGCGGCGACGTGGAGCACGGACTGGTTCTGCAGCCCGTTGTTCTTGCTGAAGAAGTAGCGGCCGCCCTGCTTGAAGGGCACGCCGTAGCGCTCGAAATCGTAGAGAGCGGTGAGCCGCGCCTTGAGCGGCGCGCGCAGCGGCAACGTTTCCAAGTAGCCGAAGGCGACCTTGTTCTGCGCCTCGACCCAGGCCTTGGTCTCCGCCGAGTTGTCGTCCTCCAACCAGCGGTACGGATCGGCGACCTTGGTGCCGTGGTAGTCGTCCACGACATCGGTCTTGGTGGTGGTCGGATAGCGGAGCGGGACGGCAGGTGGGTTCACGGCGGAGACGATACCGGCGGCAGTGAGGGTGAGGATCGAGAGGCCGAGCGCGCGCGACGCCGACAAGGACCGGAGATGACGGTTCACGGACCGAGTGTGCGCCGCGCCGTCGCTGCTGCAACCGGCTTGTTTCCCCGGTGCCCATGGACGCTGCGGCGGACGGTTGCGATCCGAAGTGGCGGACACGACAGCCGGCGCAGAATAGCGTTTGCTCTGTAGAAGACACCGGCCGGAGAGAGAATCTGGAAAACAGGAAAGCAGGAAACCCTGATCTTTGCCGTCTCCGTTCCTGTTTTCCTGCTTTCCAGATTTATCTTTTCTGCAGAACAGACGCCGCCACTTCCAATCGCACCTCGTCCCCCGGTCGACGCAATCGAACTGCTCGTCCGTCCGGCCTCCCTGCCGTACCGTCCCTCCCGGCGGCGCGTCCTGCGCGGCCCAACTATGCGCATCATCGGAGGAGAAGCGGCCGGTCGGATCGTCCATGTGCCCGAAGGACTCGGTGTCCGTCCCATGCCCGACAAGGTGAAGCTCGCGGTCTTCAACTCGCTCGGCGGGTTCGTGGACGGCGCGCGCGTTCTCGACCTCTTCTCCGGCACCGGCGCGCTCGGCCACGAGTGCCTCAGCCGCGGCGCCGTCTCGCTCCATAGCGTCGAGAAATCGGACAAGCATGCGCGCTTCTACCGCCGCAACCTGGTCGCCGCCGGGCTTCCCGCGACCGCGGTCGAGCTGCGCGTGGACGACGTCTTCAGCGCCGTGCCGCAGCTCGCCGCCGCGGGCCGGCTCTTCGACTTGGTGATCGCCGACCCGCCCTACGGCGATAAGAACGTCGGCCGCCGCTCAACCTCGCTCGCACAACGCTTGCTCGACCAGCCGGACCTGCCGCGTCTCCTCGCGCCTGGGGCGCTCTTCATCCTCGGGCACACCAAGCGCGACACGCTCGACGTCCCGCCAGCCTGGAAGGAGCGCAAGATGCTCAAGCACGGCGACACGGTGATCCGCTTCTTCAAGCCCGCCGGTGCCGTCGATCCCGTGGCACCCGATGAACCCGATGAACCCGGGCCGTCCGAAGAAGAACCGACCGAGCCATGAGGACCTTGCTGCTGTGCGTCTTGTCCGCCGTGTTGTCGTCGTCCGCCCTCGCCGCCGATGACGCGCTGGCCGGCCTGCCGGGGATCCCGGCACCGGCGCCGCTCCAGGCGCTCGTCGACCGCGCTGCGCAGCAGGCCGTCGCGCAGTTCTCCGGCATCGGCCTGAAGACGGAGGAGCTTGCCGTGACGTTGGTCGACCTGACCGATCCGATCCGGCCGACGCGGGCGAGCTTTCGCGGATCCGAACCGGTCTATCCCGCAAGCGTGGTGAAGCTGTTCTACCTCGTCGCCGTCCATCGCTGGCTCGAGGACGGCCGGCTCACCGACACGCCGGAGCTCCGGCGCGCCCTGCGCGACATGGTCGTGGAATCCTACAACGAGGCGACCCACTACGTCGTCGACGTGCTGACAGGCACGACCAGCGGGCCCGAGTTGCCAGAGGTCGAGTTGGCTGCGTGGCACGAGAAGCGCGGTGCGGTGAACCGCTACTTCCACAGCCTCGGCTACACCGGTATCAACGCCGACAAGAAGCCCTGGTGCGAAGGCCCCTACGGCCGCGAGGTGCAGGCGATCCGCGCGTTCAAGCCGGACCGCAACCAGCTCACGACCGACGCCACCGCGCGCCTCATGACCGGGATCGCCACCGGCACCGCCGTCTCCGCGAAGCGCTGCGCCGAGATGCGCGAGCTGCTGGCGAGGGACATCTACGGCGCGGTGAAGGATGCCGAGGACCAGACGCACGGGTTCACCGGCATCGCCGTGAAGGAGCTGCCGGCATCGAAGGTCTGGTCGAAGGCGGGCTGGACCAGCCAGACCCGCCATGACGCGGCCGACGTCGAGCTGGCAGACGGACGGAAGTTCGTCCTGGTCACCTTCACCACCGGACACGCGAACGAGCGCGGCATCATCCCGTCGGTCGCACGTACGGTCATAGCCGGGCTGCGCCGGTAGCGCTCACGGCATGCGGACCCTGTCGATGCGTTTCGGGTCGGCTACGCCCAGCTCGATGAGCTCGGCGTTGGTGTACAGTTCTGTGGCGAACTTCTTCTCGCCCTCCACCTTGGCCGCCTCGCGGAAGCGCTGCACATCGGCGAGCGCGAGCACGTCCAGCGCGACCGCGTCCTTGCTGAAGCGCAGCTCGTCCAGAGGCACCGCGTAGTGGAGCAGCGTCAGCTCCTCGCCGCGGTACTGGCAGAGCAGCGCGTCGCCCACGGCGAAGGCGAGCTTGGGCAGAACGTCGTCGAGCGCGCAGATGTCGGGCGCGGCCTCTGCGAGGCGGACGGGATCGTTCGCGAAACGCAGCGTGTTGTCGGTGCTCGCCCAGGCGAGGCCGGCGATATGGCCGTTCACGCCGGCGACGTTGTGGCTGAGCACCGGCGCGACCGAGACGATCTTGGTGATGTCGTGGGTGAGCAGCTTCGTGACGTAGGAACGTCGGCCGGTGCCTTCGTTCTCCTTCTTGCCGAAATCCCGGTCGCCCGCGACCAGCCGGCCGATGAGCGGCGATTCATAGGAGCGGTCGCCGTCCCAACCGGCATCCTCGCTGGCGACGCAGCGCACGCCGAGCTCTTGCGCGAGGCGCGTCCAACCGGCCGCGCGGAGGTCGTGGTCGCGCTTGTCCCAGAGCACGATTCTCGAAGGCGCATGGCCGGAAGCGATCAGCCCCTCGACCAGCGGACGGACGACGGCGGGACGCGTGCCGCTGACCGGGCCGGGGGCGGCCGTCACCTTGAAGCCGACGACATCGCCCGGACCGACGAGCGACTTCCATGCCTCGGCGGTGGTCGGTTTGCCGGTGAAGCCGAGCAGGCCGTTCTCGACCATGCGGCGCACGACGTCGGGGTCCGGCGCGAAGGCCGAGGTCGCAGCGGGATCGTGAGCCACGACGACGCGTGCGCGTGTGGTGTTCGTGGAGGACGACGGCGCGGCGGGCGGCGCGGCGGGATCCGGTGCGGCATCTGCCGACCGCGGAAGCAGCACCAGCGCGGAGACGAGCAGGAAGAAGAGGGTGGAATGGCGTGGCATCATCCGGACGGCCCGCAACATGGCGTGCCCGGGCTCCAGACGCCAAGGACCGTGTCGGCGTTCAAGCAGGACGAGCGGCGCGGGCTCCTGCGGCGCGTTCCTTGACGGGGCACCCGCCACCCGATTACCACGCGTCCGATGTCGCGATCGTCCTCGGTGCGGGCTGCTTTCCTGTCCGCCGTCCTCTTCGCCGCCGGCTGCCAGCCGCACGGGCCGGAGGCGTTGCGCCGGGGCGACGAGCTGTTGCGCGCCGGCAAGGCGACCGAGGCCGTCCCTATGCTCGAACGCGCCGCGACCGAGCTCTCCGAGGACCCGAGGGCCTGGAACTTCCTCGGCCTCGCTTATCACGCCGCCGGACGTCCCGCCGAAGCGCAGAAGGCATACATCCGAGCATTGCGGGAAAACCGCGATTTCTTCGACGCCCACTACAACCTCGGCGCGCTGTACATCGAACAGGGCGAATGGACCGAGGCGGAGCGCTCGCTGCGCACCTTCCTCGCGCCCGACGCGAACCATGGCCATGCCGTGGCGACCCACCTGCTCGGACAGGCCCAGCTCCAGCTCCGGAAATACGATGACGCCGAGCGGAGTCTCGCCATCGCGGTGAAGCTCGCGCCGAAGGACGCCGACGTCTGGAACGACCTCGGGCTCGTCCAGAGCGGGAAGCGGCGCTTCGCCAACGCCCGTCAGTATTTCGCGTGGGCGGTGAAGCTCGACCCGCGTCATGCCGCTTCCCGGCTCAACCTCGCCGTGACCGCCCAGCAGCTCGGCGACAAGCGCGGCGCGCTGCAGACCTACCGCGAATACCTCGCCCTCGTCCCGGCCGCGCCCGACGCCGAAGGGATCCGCGCGGTCATCCGGCAACTGGAGGCCCAGACCGGCGGCGCGCCGTTGCCACCAGGCCTCACCAATACGCCCGGCGCGGTGAAGGTCGTCACGAACCTCGCGCCGCGACCCGTGGCCATCGTCACCAATGCCGTCCCCAAGGCCGCTCAGCCCCCCGCTCAGCCCGCTCCGGCCAAGCCCGTCGCCGAGCCGAGACCTGCGCCCGTCAAAGCCATCGAACGCGCCGCAGCGAACCCGGTGAACGCCCCGCCGGTGGCGCCGCCCGTCGCTGCGGCCGGTCCGGCGGTAGCGCCCGCCAAGCCCGCCGTGGCGGCGCCTGTGCCCGAGGTCGTCCGCGTCGAAGATGCCCCGGTGCTCCGCCCGGCCCGCGACGAGATCCCGCCCAAGAAGACCCCTTCCGCTCCCGCCGTCGCTGCCGCCCCCACCGCGCCTTCCCCTGCCAAACCGGATCCCGCCGACAGCATCCCAGCGGACCTCGTCGACGATTCCATTGGAAACGATGGGACCCCCGGGGACCGGTCCGAGCCCGGTCGCCGCACCTTCTGGAAGCGCGTCAACCCCGTCGGCTGGGGCAATCCTGTGAAGTGGTTCGGCAGCGGATCCAAGCCGGAGAAGCCAGCGACCGTGTCGCGCTTGGCGACCCCGCGTCCCGTCGCCGTTTCGAAGACGCTCCCACTCCCGGCCAGCGCGCCCGCGACGGAAGCACCGAAGGCGGTCGCCAAACCCACCGCGCCAAGGCCGGTCGTTGCCCGCTACGTGCGCCGGGCGCCGGCTGTTCTGCCGGCGGGCAAACGGACGGAAGCCGAACGTTTCTTCAACACGGCCATCGCCGCCCACGACCGCCACGACTTGGCCGACGCGCTCGCGCTTTACCAGCACGCGATCGAGCTCGACCCGAGCTATCTCGCCGCGCACCACAACCTGGCGCTCGTAGCGATGGAGGAAGGAGACGTGCAACGGGCGCTCTTGGCCGCTGATTGCGCCGCGCGCATCGATCCGGTGTCGGTGCCGGCGTTGCGTGTCTTCGCCGCGGCGCTCCAGCGCGGCGGCTTTCCAGCCGACGCGGCCGATCAACTCGGTCGCCTGGTCGGCGTGGATCCGTCCGACGTGGCGGCACACCTTTCCTTGGCCGGCCTCAACGCTGGCCCGCTCGGCGATCCGACCACGGCCCGCCGCCACTACGAGCGCGTGCTAGCGCTCGATCCGCGGCATCCGCAAGCAGCGGCGATCCGCGTCTGGTTGGCCGCGAATCCTTGAGCTTCGGACGCCGGCGGCCCGGTCGCTTCACGGAGTCACCACCACGCGGAAGAAGTAGGGCAGCCGCGGGTCCAGCGCCGGCAACGTGGCCGACAACGGCCCGCCGGTCGCGCGCGTCAGGTCGCTGACCCGGACCCACGCGAGCAGGTCGTTGCTCGTCTCCAGCGCGTACAACCGGCCGGCCGAGGTGTCCCACGTGAAGCGCACCGTGCCGTTCGGCAACGTCTCGGGCAGCGAGACGCGCAGCCGGCTCGCGGCATCCTTGGGCGAGGTGCCGGCGCGCCATTCCTCGATGTCGCGCGCGCCGTCGCCGTCGCTGTCGACCAGCCCGGTGTAGCCCGGTGCAACCGCGCCGAAGAACTGTTGCTCCCACGCGTCGCTGATGCCGTTCTTGTTCACATCCGTGAACGTGTAGGTGCCGGCGAAGGTCAGCGCGTTGGTCGAATCGCCCAGCACGTTGGTCCGGGTCGCCGGCGTCGTGTAGAACGGCACTGGTTTCCAGGCGACCACGTAGATGCCGGGCGGGACGTTGGTGCGGAAGAGCGTGCCCGTTCCCTCGACGACGCGGTTGGTCGGACCGGTCAGCGTGAACGCGGCCTGCGAGAGGTTGTTGGTCACCACCACCTCGGTGCTGGCGACGGTGTCCAGGCCGACGTGCAGGTCGTCGATCATCCAGCCGAGACGGTCGGACGCGGTGAAGCTGAAGAGCTGATAGTTGAAGCGGAAGCGCACGACCTTGCCGACGAAGCGCGTGAGGTCGACCTCGACCTTCTCCCATCCACCGGAGGTCTCGTCGCTGGCGGTGTAGAGGTCCTTCCATGTGCCGCCGTTGTCGGTCGTGAGCGCGACCTGCGCGGCCTCGAGCACGTAGTCGCCGAACGGATCGTCCTCGCCGCCGTCGCCGCCGGCCGCGGCGGTGAAATCGTAGTTCTGCCAGAATGTCAGCGTCGCCTTGTTTCCGCCGACGAGGCTGACCGAGGGCGAGATGAGGTCGCTGATGGCGAAGTCGACCGCATCGCCCTTGAGGTTGGTCGCCCAGACGTTGGTGCCGCTATGGGCCTTGGCCCCGCGCCCGTTCTTCGGCGAGCCGAACTCCCAGCCGCTGGCGACAAGAACGCCGCCGCCGTCGTCAACGCCGGGGAGCGTCGCGCCGGTACCGCCGCTGTCGTTGAGCACGACCCAGCCCGCGCGGCCTTTCTCCAGGTCGTCGGTCCAAGGCGGCGTGAGCGGCTTGAGCGTGCGGAAGGAGCGGAACTTCCCGGCGTTGTCGTCGGTCGCGATGTTGCCGGCGACGTCGCGGCTCACGACCTGGAAGAAGTAGAGTTTGTCCGGCAGCAAGCCGGCGACCTGGACCTCGTGGTCCGTGGCCGATTCCGCGACGTAGGCGCTGCGGGTTAGGAAGGAATCGTCGCCGCCGGATTCGCCGAAACGCACGAGCGCGTCGGCCGGCTTGTCGGTCGTCCAGGTGATCACCGCCTCGTTGTACGCCGGGTCGTCCGCGACGTCGGTGATGACGGGCTTCACCGTGTCCACCCGCGCGGTCACGGCGGATTCCACCTTGGCCGCGTCGACGTACGCCAGCCGGACGGTGTCGCCGTTCTTCGCCAAGAATCGGGGCAGGGTGCCGGTGCCGGCGGCACCGGCCAGGACGAACTGCGCGCGGAACACGCCTCGCCGCGCGGTCTCGGCGAGCGCGACCTCCACCGTCGCGGTGAGGCTCGTGCCGGAGAGCTTCGCCTTCACCTCTCCATTGCCGGCACGCGGGCTGTCCGAGACCTCGACGACCACCGACGACGGCAACGTGTAGGCCGGCGCGTCGAAGGCGATACTCGATCCGCCCGCGAGGTCCGGCGCGAGGAAGCGGACAGCGTCCGCGACCAGCGTGGTGCGGTTGTTGGGCGCGGGGCCGTCGCCCGGGACGGCCTCCAGCGCGAAGGCGTTGAAGACGACGCGCCCCTTGGCGTCCTGGCCGGTCTTCGGGAAGCGCGCTCCGACGACGCGGTCGCGCTCCTGCAGGAACACCGGTGCCGCATCGGACGCGACGGAGAGGTGGTCCGCGACCGTGGTCCAGTCGAGCCCGAGCAGGTCGATGACGAACCCGCTCGGGAACGCCGCGAAGTCGAGGTCCACCGCGATGGCGCCGCCCACGGAATCGCCGGGAACGGCCTTGATCGAGTTGGCGCCCTGGTCTTCCTGGAAGTTCGCGACATGCAGCACACCGGAGATGAAGTTCGTAGCGCCCTTCTCCTTCAGCCGCGTGAGCAGGTCGCCGGAGCTAACGAACAACGATCCGCCCTCTTGCAGGTAGCTCGTGATCGCCGTCGTTAGACCGGGGGCCGGCGCGGAGAGCTCCTCGGGTCGCCAGAGAACCAACCGGTATGCGCGAAGGTCGGCGACGCCCGGCGCCCGGCCGACCGCTCCGGTGTCCCAGACCTCGTAGTCCAGACCGAGCGCGTCGAGCGGCGCGGTCCACGTCTCTATGCCCGGATACGGCGTGTCGCCGAGCAGGCCGCCCGGCGCGAAGAGCGTCTCGGGCGAGTAGACCAGCAGGGCGTTCGCGGGCTTGGGCCCGATGAAGCGGAAGAAGCGGCCGCCGTTGTCGTTCGTGCTCGTGTTGCCCGCCGGATCGGTGCTGACGACGCGGCAGAAGTAGGTCCCGCCGACCACGAGCTGCGGCAGGGTCAACGCGTGCTGCGCGCGGAACGACACGTCGCTGACGAGGTTGGTGACGGCGTTGGTCGTGCCGAAGTAGACGCGCGCATCCGCCGGCTCGCCGGTGGTCCAGCGCACCGAGGTCCTGCCGAACTCGCTCGCGACGACCACGTCGGAGATCAACGGAGGTCGGGCGTCCACCTTGGCCACGGCCCGCCGTTCACCCGCCGGCTGCGCGTCGACGTACACCACCGTGATCTCGTCGCCGTCGTCGGCGGAGAGCTTGCCGTCGGACGTGACCGCGGCGCCGGTGACCAGCGGGACGCTGTTGGTGAAGGTGCCTGCGGCGCCGGAACGGACGAGCGTGAGCTGGAAGCCGGCCGGTTCGGTCGTGCTGCTCACCTTCACCGTCGCGGTCGCCAGGCCGGCGAGCTGCGAATCGACGAGACGGACCGACGCGACCGCCGGCGAGCGGTAGGCCTCGCGGTCCCACGACACGACGCCTTCGCCCGGCAGCGGCAACGCGCCGGAGATGACCAACACGAAATCCTGCTCCGGCGCGCCGATGGCCTTGTGGTGGACGTCTTGCACGACGTTCTGTGCGCGGACACGGATTATATATTCTCCAGCAGCCGGGACGCCGAGGTGGACGGCTTCGACGTTGTTGATCCGGTCGCCGACCGGTGTGCCCGCCGCGGTCTCGCCGTCGGCGAATGCGTTGCCGCGGAAGACGCGGCCATCGGGTCCGACGACCTCGAGGTCGAGGTCGTTGACGAGCGCGGGGATCGCCGCCGGGAAGCCGGGCACGTCCGTGTACACGAGCGTCACCTTGAGCTGGTCGTCCGGTCCGACGACCACGCGCTGCTCCGCGACCTGCCCGGTCGCGAGTCCGGCGCCTTGGTCGGTGAAGCGGAAGCGCCGCGTCGAATCGATGAGGTTCACCAAGTTGATCCGGCCCCAGCCTTCATCGTTGTTCGGCACGGGCCCGGTGTCGCCGACGACGATGCCGGTGTCGTCTGCCGTGCCGCTCTCCGGGTCCGGTACGACGGAGGTGCCCATGTCGTCGGCCGAGTTGATGAGCAGCGCCTTCACCAGCGCGGGCGACGGCGTCGCGCCGTTGTGGGTGGAGCGGTACCATTGGATGGCGACGGCGCAGGCGCCGCTCGCGTGCGGGCCGGCCTGCGAGGTGCCGCCTTGGTACATGTAGAGGTCGCTGATCGGGCCCCAGGCGTTGTTGTCGTTGGCGAAGACCGATCGGAGCGACGAGATCCATGTGCCGGGCGCGACGACGTCGGGCTTGATGCGGCCGTCCTCGCACGGGCCGCGGCTGGAGAAATCGGCGATGGTTTCCTGGCCCGAGTCATAGATTCCGAAACCGAAGCGGTTGTTGTCCGTCGCGCCGGTGGCGATGACGTTCTTGGCCACTGCCGGGCTGCCGACCGTCTGGCCGCCGGGACCGGCGTTGCCGTTGCTGAACTCGAGCACGTAGGGCTGCTCGCCGGGCACGTCCGGGTCCGCGTCGCGGACGAGCGCGTCGAACTCCGCGGCGCTCAGGTCGTACTGGCCGGCGGTGTCGTCGCCCCACGAGTTCGAGCCCACGTACGCGCCGCTGCGGACGGCGTCCTGCGTGAGCTTCGCGTAGCTCGCCGGCGGATGGTAGTCGCCCGCGCCGTCGAAGATCCGCTGCCCGACGATGCGCGCGCCGGGCGCGACGCCGAGGCCCCAGAGATGGCCTTCGTCGTCCTTCTCGCCGCTGGCGCCGTTGCCCGCGACGATGCCGGCGACGTGGGTGCCGTGGCTGTGCTCGTCGCTCGCGTCGGGAAGGCCGTCGTAGGCGAAGAGCGCCTCGACCCGGCCCGCGAGGTCGGGATGGATGTCGGCCACGTCGCCCGAATCGAGCCCGGAATCGGCGACCGCGACCGTAACGCCGCGGCCGTCGAAGCCGAGTTGGTGAACATGCGCGAGCGTGCCGGGGTTGGTGGTCTCGCCCGCGACGATCTTGGTCGCGACCTCGTCGCCGAGCCTCATCCGCGGTGCCTTCTCCATCCAGACCACGGCGTCCGACCGCGCCAGCGACGCGACCTGCCGGGCGTTCACCGTGCCGTTGACGAAGGTCCCGATGCCGAGCGTGCGCGGCGTCCCCGTGCTGCGGAGCGCGCGCGTCACCGACAAGATCTCGACCGGCGTGGCGCCCGGTCGCAGGAGCAGCTTCACCGGGATCTCCTTGCCCAGGCCAGCGGCCAAGGCCGCGGTCAGCGAAGGATGCAGCTTGTGCCGAGGCTCGAACGGCCCGATCCAGCGCAGGTATCCGAGCCGGTGCAGCGCCGGCAACCGCACGCCGGCCAAGCGCGCCACGAACGCGTCGTCCGGCACGAAGCTGAGCAGCTCCACGCCTTTCTCGCGGAGCTCGTCGCGCCAGGCGGCTTGGACGTGGTTGGTGAACTGGAGCAGGTAGAGGCCGGTGACCGGCGGCGCCGAGAGGTCCGGGGCGACCGCCTTGGAGGCGCGGGAAGCGGAAGGAGCCGGCGTGGTGATGACGCCGTTGCGCAGCCGGATGGACCGCGTGTCCTGCCCCAGGCCGGTGCCCAAGCACAAAAAGGCCACGACAGCCAAGGAGAGGAGGCGGTTCACGACCGCACCCTAGCCAGAGCCGTGCCGGAAACAAGGAGCGGCCGGGCCGATGCCCGCGCGGTCAACGCGCGGTCTCGGAATCGAACGGCCACTTCGCCGTCGCCTTCGCCCAGCCGAGGTAGCCGGCCACGCCGAGCGCCATCGCGCCGAGCGCGAAGCCGATGACCTTCGGCGGCGTGGTCGCGAACACCAGCAGCCAACCCGCGCCGGCAACGAGCAACGGCAGCGGATAGAGCCAGACCCTGTACGGCCGCGCCAGCGCGGGCGCGTTCCGCCGCAACAGCACGAGCGCGACGATCTGTCCGATGAACTGGATGAGGATCCGCGCCGCGATGAGCGTGTCGATCACCACCCCGAGCGACACGAAACTCGCCGCGATCGAGAGCCCGCCGAGCACGAGCAGCGAGACGTGGGGGAAATGCTTCGTGGGATGCAGCCGTCCGAAGACGCGGAAGAACGTGCCGTCCTGCGCCGCGGCGTACGGGATGCGCGAATAGCCGAGCAGCAGCGCGAACACCGACCCGATCGCGGTCCAGACGACCATCAAGGTGAAGATGCCCGCGGCCGTCCTGCCATAGAGCCGCTCGACGAAGACGGACGCGATGAAGTTGGCGATCTCGGGATGCTGGTCGGCCGGCACGAACTCGCGCCACGACACCACGCCGTTGATGCCGAGGTTGATGCCCACGTACATCACCGCGACCACGACGAGACTGACGATGACCGAGCGCGGGATGGTCCGGCCGGGATCCTTCACCTCGTCGCCCAGGTAGCAGACGTCGTAGTAGCCGAGGAAGTCATAGAGACCCACCCGCGCCGCAGCGCCGAGGCCGAGCAAGAAGCCCGACGAGAAGGCCCAAGGGTTGGCCGGGAAGTCGAAGGCCTTGCGCGGGTCGAAGTTCATCGCACCGCCCACGAGCACCACGGCCACGGTCAGCATGATGCCGGCCCACAGCACGACCATGAGCTTCCCGAGGCTGCCGATCGGCCGCCAGAGCAGGCCGATGTTCAGCAATCCGATACCGACCACGACCGTGCCGCCTTTCCAGGTGAGGCCGCCGCCGGCCTGGGTCATCCCCGGCCACAGGTAATCGAGATACTGCGCGACGCCGATGTAGCCGGTGGCGATCTCCATCGGACCGCTGATGATGAACTGCCAGATGAAGAGGAACGCCATCAGACGACCCCACGTGCGCGGACCGAACCCTTCGCGCAGCCAGCGGTACGTGCCGCCGGACCCGGGCAACGAGGCGCCCAGCTCGCTCCACACCAGCGCGTCGGGCAAGGTGATCGCCAGCGCCACGAGCCAACCGAGCAGCGACTGCGGTCCGCCGAGCGCGGACATGAGCAGCGGGATGGTGATGAACGGCCCCACGCCGATCATGTTCGCCATGTTCAGCGCGGTCGCGGGGAACAGCGTGAGGCGGCGCTCCAAGGGCGCGGCGGCGGTCGGGCTGGTTTCCGGGCTCACGCCCCGGACCGTGCCATCAGGGCTCCGCTGGCTCTAACCATTTTTGGCGACCCGCCGAGCGACCCGGACGGATTGACGCACCGGCCCCGGTGCCTAGCTTCGCACAGGGATATGAAAAATCTGGCACGCCTTTGCTTCGCCCTGACGGTGGCAACACTGACCGCTCTGGCCGGAGATTTCCCGACCATCACGCTCGCGGAGCTGAAGCAGGCCGTCGCCGAGAAGAGGGTCGCGCTCATCGATGTGAACGGCACGCTCGTGTGGGACCAAGGCCACATCCCCGGAGCCATCGGTTTCCTCAACGACCAGGAGCGTCTCGCCGACAAGCTGCCTGCGGACAAGGGCGCCCTCGTCGTCGCCTACTGTCTCGACGAAGGCTGTGCGGCTTATCGGGCGGGTGCCAAGGCGGCCCGGCGTCTTGGGTACACCGATGTGCGGCATTTTCCCGGCGGCATCCCCGTGTGGAGGAACGCCGGCGAGCGCACTGAGAAATGAACACAAGGCCGGAGGCGCATCCGGGTCTGCCCGATCAAGGCGCTCGCAGCCACAGGTTATCGCTCCGCTTCACCTGGGCGCATCGGCGCCGGGTTTCTTGGCATCCCGCAAGAACGCTTCCCAGACCGCGACCGGCCGTTCCCCGACGAACCGCCGGCGCACGAAGCCTTCCCGGTCGAGCAGCACGTTCGTCGGAAGCTCGCCGCCGTTGAATTTCCGGCCGACAGCGTTCTCCGGATCTAACAAAATCGGATAGCTGATGTGATGCCGGCCGGCCACCGCGGCGACGATTTTGCGCACTTCCTTCCGGTCCTTCGTTGCGGGGCGACCGGACTGCGCCGCGGCGTCGGCGAGCTCGCCCGGTTCCGTCGAATCGAGGCTGATGCCGATGACCACCAGATCATCGGGATGCCGCCGCTGGAGCTCCGACAGGAGCGGCAGCTCCACGAGACAGGCCGGGCACCACGTGGTCCAGAAGTTCAGGACCACCCACTTCCCGCGGAACGACCCGACGTCGACCGTACGGCCGGAGAGGTCGGGCAACCGGATCTGCGGGCACGGCAACCGGACCGGCTGAGGCCGCGCGGGAAGTCGTCCTGAGAGACCGGCTGGTTTCTCGAGAGCATCCCACCATGTGCGCCACCCGTCGGCCGCGATGCGGATCGCTGCCATGTCCTCCTCGGCCACCGGTCTTGCCAAGAGGCTCGACCGTTCAGGCAAGAGCCGCGACAACCGTAAACCGGAATCCCGCCCGCTCCAGGAACGCAGCACGGAATCAGCGAAGAGCGCCACTGTCGGGTCCGGGTCGCTGAGAGAGGGAAGGACCCACGGGACTTGGCCGAGACCGCCGGCGCGGCGCAGGGTCTGGAGGCCCAGCCGTCGCGCTTCGGGATCCGCATCGTCCAGTTGCCAGACTGTGGCAGCGAGCTGAAGCGGCCCGAAAGGGCTGGTCAAGCCACCCAGCGCTCGAGTGCGGACTTCGAGGTCCGGATCGACGGCGGCTTCCGGCAGAAGCCGGTCCGCCAACGCGGAGAGCTCGCTGCTCCGGTGCTGCGGGTCGGTCAGCGCGCTGATCGCTGCCCGGCGATGCGGCAGCCGTCCCGTGGCCCAGAAGCGCCCGATGGTCGCGGCCGACAGGGCACGGCCGGCACCTGCGTCACGCAGCTCCGCGTCGTCGATGCTGTCGGCATCCAGCGCCGCGCGGACCGCGACGTCCTGCATCAACCGCGGCCGGAGCCATGCGGCTCCGGCGACCAGGACGATGGCGGTCAAAAGCCAGAGGACGAGGCGTCGGGTCGTCCAACGGGCACGACCGGTGCGTGGTCCTGTGATTGGCATCGTGGGCACTGCCGTAGGTCGCCGGCAGCTCGGCGACCTTACGTTCGGGATCGGTGGTCAAACGTCGATGCGACGTAGCACGTAGGCTGAGGTCGGACAGAATGAACAGGATGCTCAGGATGTGTGCCGGCCATCCTGTCCATCCTGTCCATCCTGTCTGTCCCTTTCCCGCGCTCAGAAGCACAGCACGGTCAGCTTCTTCGGGCCGTGGGCGCCGAGCACGAGGATGCGCTCGATGTCGCCTGTCCGGCTCGGGCCGGTGATGAAGGAGATCATGCTCGGATAGCTCGCTCCGTAGCGTTCCTGCACCTGCGCGAACGCCGCCGTCAGGTCGCGCACCAGTTGGTCGCGCGTCGCCACCACGACATGGTGCGGCGGCAGCACGCTCAACGCACGGCCGCCGGCGCTGCTGTTCGTGACGACCACCGTCCCGGTCTGCGCCACCAGCACGTCGCATCCCGAGACGCCCACGTCGCAGGCTTCGAGCGCGTCCACATCGTAGCCTTCGTCGGTGTGGATCAGCGGCAAACCGAGCGAAGCCGCGGCAGCGGACGGCAGCTCGGCCCGATGGGTGGCGACCGACTTCCAACCTTCCGTGTCGCGGATACGGGCCAGCTCGGAGAAGACCTCCTCCCGGCTGCCGACAAAGCGGAAATCCGTCTTCAGCTCGACCGACGCGGCCCGGAAGCGCGCGACCTGTTCCTCGAAGGTGTCGCCTCCCGGCGGCATCCAGCCGCGCGCGACGTGGACCGGACGGCCGTTGAAGGACGTGTGCGGGGCCTCGTGGCCGTGCGCGCCGGGTTTCGGCGCCGGAACGGTCAAGGCCTCGCGGATGCGGCCCAGGATCTTCTCGCGTCCGGTCATCGGCGTTCCTCCCACCATTCTTTGAAGCTCTGCTCCGGCATGGGCGGCAGGTCGCGCGTGGCGGTCCACGCGCGTGCCGGATCCACCGGCGTGTTGCGGATCAACTTCTGCAACCGCTCGGTCAGGCGGCCCGCCTCCTTCGCGAAGCGGTAGAGCCCGGGCCGGTTGATGACGAAGGCGAACAACCGGTAGGCCAGCCGCTCGAAGAACGACGGTTCGTCGACGGCGGCGTTGCGGCGGTTCTGGAGCAGATGGTGGTGCAGGTCGATCTTCACCGGGCACGCCTCGGTGCATGCGCCGCAGAGCGACGACGAGCCGGAGAGATGCTTCCAATCCTGCAGGCCGCGCAGGTGAGGTGTGATCACGCTGCCGACCGGGCCGCTGTAGGTCGTGCCGTAGGTGTGGCCGCCGACGTTCTTGAAGATGGGGCAGACGTTGAGGCACGCGCCGCAGCGGATGCAGTGCAGCGCGTCGCGCTGTTCCGGATCGGCAAGCAGCTCGGTGCGCCGGTTGTCGAGCAGCACGACGTGGTATTCTTCCGGGCCGTCGCATTCGCCCGGCTGGCGCGGGCCTCCGTACATCGTGTTGTAGCCGGTGAGGGTCTGGCCGGCCCCGGAGGTCGCGAGCATCGGCAGGAAGAGCGCGAGGTCCTCCAGCTTCGGCAGGATCTTCTCGATGCCGACGAGCGTGATCATCGTCTTCGGCAAGGCGGCGGTGAGGCGCGCGTTGCCCTCGTTCTCCGTGATGGAGATCATGCCCGTCTCGGCGATGGCGAAGTTCGCGCCGGTGATGCCGATATCGGCGGTGATGTACTTCTTCCGGAGAGCGCGCCGGGCGATCATCGTAAGCTCTTCCGGTTCGCGAGTGGACGCGCTGCCGAGCTCCTTCTGGAACAGCTCGTTGATGTCGTCGCGCGTGAGGTGCATCGCCGGGAAGACGATGTGGTAGGGCGGCTCGTGGCGGAGCTGGACGATGAACTCGCCGAGGTCCGATTCCACAACCTCGTAGCCGGCCTTCTCCATCGCGTCGTTGAGATGGATCTCCTCGGCGGTCATCGCCTTGGACTTGATGATGGAGCGGGCGCCCTTGGACTTGATGATGCCGAGGATGATCTCGCGGGCATCGGCGGCGTTGCCCGCCCAATGCACCTTGGTGCCGCGGGCCTCCATCTTGTCGGCGAACTCGGCGAGATAGGTGTCGAGGTGGTTGATGGCGTCCCACTTCGTCTCAGCGGCGGCTTGGCGAGCGGATTGCCAATCGCCGAACGCGGCTTTCTTCCGGTCGCGCGCGGTCTCGTATTTCCGCAGCGCGGTCTGGATGAGCCCGCGATGCCTCAGGTCGCGCGTGACGACGCGGGCTTGCGCGAGGAAGTCTTGGACGTGCGTGGTCATCCTCGGAGGGGAAGATCGACCACAGATGGACACGGATGGACACAGGTAAGCACAGCGAGGCCTCGTCGTCCGGACGCGCGCCGGGAGACTCGGTCAAGGTTGTGCGGCAGTTCCGCCCGACCCGTCTCGGATTTCTTCAACGCGCCGTGTCTGAGGGTATCGGTGTCCATCGGTGGTTCAGCTTTGCGCGAGGATCTCCGCGAGGTGGATGGTCTTGATGGGGCTGCCCTGCCGGCTGAGCAGGCCCTGCACGTGCATGAGGCAGCTGGAGTCGCTCGACACGATGTAATCGGCACCGGTCTCGGCGGCGCCGGCGCATTTCACCTCGCCCATCGCGGTCGAGATCATCGGGAACTTCGCGGAGAACGTCCCGCCGAACCCGCAGCAGGTCTCGGCATCGGCCATCTCGACGAGCTGCAGGCCTTGCACCTTCTCCAGCAGCCGGCGCGGCGCGGTCTTGATGCCCAGCTCGCGCAGCCCGTGGCAGCCGTCGTGGAACGTCACCTTGGCCGGGAACCGCGCCCCGAGGTCGGTCACGCCGAGCTTGTCGGCGAGGAAGCTCGAGAACTCCCAGACCTTCGGCGAGAGCGCCTTGGCCGCCTCGGCCTGCGGCGTCTCCGCGAAGAGCTGCGGATAGAAGACCTTGAGCATCGCGCCGCACGAGCCCGACGCGATCACGACCACCTCGGCGTCCTGCAACCGCCGGAGCACCGGGCCCGCGACCTCGCGCGCCTCGGGCCAGTAGCCGGAGTTGAAGGCGGGCTGGCCGCAGCAGGCGATCTCCTCGGGGCACACGACGCGGTGGCCGAGGCGTTCGAGGATCCGGACCATGCTGATGCCGACGCCCGGGTAGAGCGAATCGACGAAGCAGGGGATGAACAAGGTGACGGTCATGTGCGGTTACGCCGGGCCAATGTGGAACACCTCGGGCAGCTCGCGCGAGACCGGACTATCGTTGGGGTTCGACGGCATCAACTCGCGCATGTGCGTCCACCAGCGCCGGCAGACATCGGTCGAGGCGACGGCGTCCCATCGGGCCTGGTCCTCGAACTCGACGTACGCGAAGAGCTGCCGCGTCTCCGCGTCGAAGAAGATCGAGTAGGTGCCGACGCCGTGCGCGAGGAGCACCGATTCGAGCTCCGGCCATATCGGCCGGTGACGCCGCATGTACTCGGCCTCGCGCCCAAGATGCACGGACATGACGAAGGCTTTGCGGATCACAAACTCATCTTCTCACCGGTCGGTCTTGCCCGCAACCGGGACGAAGAAGCGCCGGACCCGGCGACCTCGACGGCCGACGGTTTCAGAAGTCGAACTGGTCGATGTTCTCTTTTGTGAACTTGAACGGTTCGCCGAGCAGGATGTTGTCGCCGACGACCCGGAACTCACCGAGCTTGCCACCCTTGAACGATGTCGCGCCGGCCTTCAGCTCGCCCTTCGCAAGAGCCGCCGCCGCCTGCACGGTCAGGTAGCCGAGGTCCACCGTCTTCCAGAGGATCACCGTGTCGGTCGTGCCGTCCTTCAGGTAGCGCCGGTTCTCGTTGGGCAGCCCGAGGCCTATGACCTTCACCTTGCCCGCCTTGCCGGCTTGCTTGACGGCTTCGGCCGCGCCGGGGACCGCGGGCGAGCAGATGTTCATCAGCAGCTTCAGGTTTGGATACGCTCCGAGCAGCGTCGTCGCCTCGGCCTGCGCCTTGTCCTTCAGGTCGTCGCACGGACGGAGCGCGACCATCTTCATGCCGGGATGTTTCGCAGCGCGGCGCGCCTCGATGAACTTCTGCCACTCGATCATGTTCTGCGCGGTGAGCGACGCAGTGATGATGGCGAACTCGCCGGTGCCGCCGCAGAGCCGCGCGGCCTCGTCCATCAGCGCGTTGCCGATCCCCTCGGGTGTGGCTTGGTTCACGAAGAAATCGCGGGCGCCGGGGTCCGCGTCGGAATCGAAGGTGACGATCTTGATGCCTTTGTCCTTCGCCCGCTTCAGCGCCGTGGAGATGCCGTCCTTGTTCTCGCAGGCGACGGCGATGACATCGACGCCGAGCGTGACCCAGTTCTCGATGATCTCGTTCTGCTTGGCCGGATCGGGGCTCACTGGGCCGTCGAAGATCAGTTCCGCGCCGAGGTCCTTGGCGGCTTGGTCGGCGCCTTGTCTGCACGAGACGAAGTAGCCGTTGCCCTTGGATTTCGGCATGAACGCGATGGTCAGGCGCTTGCCGGCCGGGACTCCGCCGGACGGAGCGGCTCCGGTATCAGGCCCGGACTTGGAGCAGCCCGTCAGCATGGCGAGCCCGAGACAAAGGAAGAGCGCGAAGGAGCGGAACATAGGCGTGTGCCGGTTCATCTATCCGAGTCCGGTCGGGGAGCGAAGCGCAAACCTTCGGCCACGCTCCGGCGGCGCACGGCGCCACCGGCACCGGGCCCTAGCGCGAGCGCCGGTCGGCGAACCACTTCGGCAGCGCTCCTCCTGCGAGGGCGAGCACGAGCAAAGCGCCGGTCAGCAACCCGGCGAGCTCGCCCGCGTTGCTCATCGTCGCCGGGACGCGGGAGAGCCCGTTGCC
>JBBRQL010000046.1:0-21696 GCA_038226425.1 Verrucomicrobiota bacterium | reverse complement strand
GGGCCGCTGGAAACCTCGCGGCGGCGGGCCGGAAGATGTCTCGGGCCAAGACCAGCGACCGGAGCGCGGACGGCCACGTCCGCGAGGCCTGCCTCGGTCAGGATCCGGAAGCCTGCGGGGTCGGAGCACCGCCACGTCGGGTCGATCCACTGCCCAGACCTCCACGCGGATGTGGCTGTCCGCGCTCCGCTGGATGGCATCGCCCGAGCTGGAGGACCCGGAGGGGCATATCACCCCGGGGACCAGCCTCCCGCCGCCGTACGGGCCGCGGCGACCCGTCCCAGCGTCGCCTTGCTCTCGGTCCCGGACCTGCGCGCAAGATCCGCCAATCGCCCCAGCGCGGCGACGTCCCCGCGGTATTGCTCAGACCGCCGCAGATATCCGCGGCGGTCCTTCGTGCAGACCAACGTCTGCGGCGATCCTTTGCGCTCGGTGACGTGAGTCATATCGAGGCCGTGCCGCTCGATGATCTGGTGAAGATGCTGGCGTCGGTCCTGCCTCACGCGAAAACGATGTGTCCGTTCCACCGGATCGCTCGTGAACGTCCGCAGCTCGAGGCAATCCGCACAGGAGCAGGAGAACTCCACGTCCTGCCGCCAGTCCACCGGCGCTTCCGGAGGACGCCCGCTGCGCTGCAGCAAGAAGCTCGCGCAATGCTCCCAGAGCCCCGCGCCGGCGCCGGACCGGTCGCGGACCGATTCCAGCGCAGGCACGAGGACCGTCACGGGATCGAACACGTCCGGCCGTGCGGCGAGCTTCGCCACCGCGGCATCTCGCAACCCGGCCGCACCCAGTTCGCCCGTCACGGCGAGGAGGCCCGCCACGAGAGCCGCGTCCACCGGCCGGACTGTTCCCGCCGCCCGCCAGTCCATCCAGGCATGGGCGGCCCTCTGCTTCCCGATTTCGTCGATCTGGGCGACCGCGGCTTCCGCGATGAGGAGCAAGGCCTCCCGGCCCGGCTTGCCGGCCGACAGCTTGGTCTTGGACGCCAGGGCGCGGAGAAGCTCCATGCAGGGCCCGTGCATCTGGACGAAATGCTTGCGGACCAGCTCGCCGTAGAGCTTCCCCGTCCTCTTTCCTCCCAGGAACAGCGCGTTCTCCACCAGCGCGGCGTTGTCGCTCCCGTCGTAATCCCGCGTCACGACGTCCGCGATGAACCCCTCGAGCAACGGCACGTCGCCGAGCCGCTGGAGCAGCGCCGCCATCCCGTCGCGCCTGGCCGGCCCAAGAGGCTGGTGATAGCTTTGGCGCACGGGCACCTGTCGCCACTTGTCCACCGTCTGCCGCGCCACCGCCAAGGCGGCCTTGCGCGCGGAGGGCGGCGCGTCCGGTGCTTCACACGCTTCGACGCATCGCCGCAGGTGGGGCAGGACGGAATCGACGCCGGCCTGCAGCAAGACCTCGGCGTGGCGCTCGCGCCTCCACAAGACCAGGGCGGCGCGCCGATACGACCGCTCGAAGCTCGCGCCTTCGTTGCCGCTGGCCTCCATCAACCGCTGCTGGTCGGGCTTCTCGCCGTCCAACGAGCCGTCCGGCAGGAGCTCGCCCGCCTCGAGCGGGATCTCGCCGAGTTCTACCGGGCTGTCCTGCCGGTCTCGCCAACAGTTGATGCGGTGCCGCCGGTCGGTCACCTCGATGATCTCGAAATCATCGCCGCCCGAGTCTGCCGGTTGATCCTCGTCGTCATCGCGACGGGATCCCCAGCTCCGCCGCCGCGGGTAGCAATCATACGTCGTCTCCGCCGCTCCTTCCTCCACGATGTGGACGATCCCCAGATGCACCTCACAGCCCGCCTGCTCCGCCGCCTGCGACAACACTTTCACGCGCGCCGCGTCGGCCGATTTCAGGCCGGCGAACGACAAGCCTTCCGGGCTGTACTGATGCTCGAGCAGCCAGGCGATCTTCGTCGGCGCGCCCGGACGCGACAGCTCCTTCTCCAGCAACCGCGCCGACACCGCGGCCTGGCCCTGGTGGTCCGGCGCGAGCAGCGGCCGGCCCCCGGTCCCGGGGCCGCGGTCCTGGACCAGGTTGAAGACGAGGCAGACGCGGTTGCCCTCCGTGATGGGCCGGACCTCGTGCTCGCAATCGGCGTAGAACGCGGCGAAGCCGATCTCGGAGACCTCCGCGCGGCTCATATCTACCGTCGCCTCGCGGCCGGCGTGGCGGAGGACCAGGTCGCCCCCGCGATGCACGGCCGGCAGCACCAGCACCAGCGTGCCGAACATGCCGGCGGTCTTCTCCGTGTCCCGGTGAGCGAGGAAGAACCCGCCCGTGTCGTAGACCAGCAGCTTGTAGAGCTCCGCGCGGACGGCCATGCCCTCGCAACCCAGCCCGGCGGCCACCTGCTCCAGGATCTTCCCGAAGTTCGCCGCCCAGGACTTGCCGCCGAGACGCACCTTGTCCGGCGGCAGCTGCCACACCTTGCGCACCGATTCGTCCAGGACCGTCTCCTCGCCACGACCGTAGGGCGCGCGCGTCGCTTGGGAGACGAGCTGCCGGACTTGTGCCTCCGGCACGGGAAAGGACAGGATGCCCACGCCATCGACCTCCACCTTCGGCAACGGGATCTCCACCGTCCCTTCGACGAAAAAATCTCCCGACCGGTCGACGCCCGAGAGCAGTTTCTCCAGCGGCTCCAAGCTTTGGTTGTACTCGATACGGATCGGATCGGCGGCCATGGCGGAGAGGGTATGGAGCAGCGATGCGGTCGACAAGATTGGGCACGGTCAGAAATGACGGACACCTGTGGCGCACATCTCTGATATGCTGTCTCGCCAGGTCGCGCTGGGATCGGCATCCGGTGACCGAAGCCGGAATTTTTAAATCGCCGGTGGCGAGACCGTCACTTCCCGGCCACCGCGGACGGCACCAAGTCCTTCAATTGCACGACCGGTTCCGCTCGGCCGTTGCGCCACGCACGCAACGTCGAGTCTTGTCCGCCGGCCAGGATCCACCGGCCGTCGGGTGTCACCGCCATGGCGTAGGTGAAGTCGGCGACGCCGGTCAGCCCGAGCACGCGCTCGCCGTTCTCGTTCAGCACGCGGAGATCGTTGTCGCCGGACGCGGCGACCAAGCGCCGGGAATCCTCCAGGAAACTCACCGCGGTCACTTCGTGGACGAACCCCGTCGCCTGCTTCCGTTTGTCGCCGGTCCGCGCGTCCCAGAGCTTCACCACGAGATCGGCCCCGGCGGTCGCGAGCGCCGTTCCGTCGGGCGACCATGCGATGCCGAGGACGTGGCCCGAATGCCCTTCGAGCACGCGGCCCGGTTGCCCGGCCCCGGTGTCGATCAAGCGGGCGAAACGATCCGCGCCGCCCGACGCGATCCAGGCGCCGTCCGGCGACCACGCCAGCGCCAGCACGGTGTCGCTGTGCAACGCCGGCAAGGCGTAGAGCACCGCGCCGGTCGCGGGATCCGCCACGAGGACATCCCCGCCGCGCGTCGGCTCGCCGCCGCCGATCGCGAGACGAAGCCCGTCGGGCCGGAACGCCAAGGCCGTCACGCGGTCCGAGAACAACGGTGCCGTCGGCCCGCCCAAGGTCCGCTCCAGCACCCAGGTCGGATGGATGCCCACGCGGTAGACGTCCTTCGACGCGGTCGACACCAGCACGGTGGAATCGTCGGCGAAGGCGACGCCGCGCAGGCCGTCCGCGACGGGGATCCGCTCGACCGGCGAAGCATCGGTGGCGTCCCAGATCCGCAGCGTCCCGTCGTCGTGGACGGTGGCGACCCATTTGCCATCGGGCGAGAAAGCGCCGGTGATCGCCCGACCGACGGATCTCGTGGCGACGGCTGCGGTCTCGCGAGCGATGCGTTCCGCTTGGGCGACTTCGAAGTCCGACGACGCGCGGCGCCAGCGCGCGGCGGACAAGGCCGACGCCGCCTTGTCGATGCCCGTCGCCGCGAGGTCGCGTTCGTTCCGCGCCGAGTCGAGCTTCTGGAGCAAGGTCTTCATCTCCCCTTCCGGGCCCTCGGCGGCCTTGGTCGCCGCTTCGAGCTTCTCCGTGGCGGCCTTGCGGAGCGCGACCCGGTTCGTGCCCGCGCCGGGTGAACGATCGAGCCGCACCAAGGCGAGCTCGGCATCGGAACGGGCACGCCGTGCCAAGGCGACGGCCGGCTCTTTCGCGGCGACCGCCTTCTCGGCGACCTCGCGCGCCTCGATCGACCGCTTGGAACGTTCGCGCTGCGCGTCCAACTCCTTGCCCGACGCGTCGAGCGCAGCTTGCCGGGCGTCGCGTCCGCTGCGGGCCCGCGTCAAAGCGCGTTCACCGGACCCGGCGGCCTCGTCCGCCGCCGAATCGGTGACGAGCGCGGCGACGAACTCCTTCGTCGCGGCATCCGCGATCAAAGCAGCACCGTCGGCACCCCATAGCGCGGTCTTGCCATCGGCGCTCAAGCGGCGGGCGAGATCGGTCGCGAGGACCGGCAAGCCTGCCGCTTCCGTCTTCTCGACCCGATGGGTCCGTCTCCAGAGCTTCACTTCGCGGAAGCCGCCGGACGCCAACCGCGAGCCATCCGGACTGAACGCGAGCGCGTTGACGATGTCGCGATGCGCACCTGCCGGCGCGTTGGAGGCACCGGCCGCGGGATCGGCGAGGCGTCCCAGATGCCGTCCCGACGGCAGACGATAGACGTCGATGCGGTTGCCGCGTCCGCAGGCGGCATAGCGGCCGTCCGCCGTGATCGTGGCGGCATAGATCGGATTGAGCGTGTCGGGCAACGCCTGCCACGCGACGACTTCGTCATGTTTCTCCGAAGCCTTCGCGCCCTGGTCGATCCACAGCGCGACCAAGCCGAGCTCTTCGGGTGTCAGGTCGACCGCGTTGACCTTGTTCTCCTTGGGCGGCATGCGCGGCTTCTCGGCGTGCGTCGCGACCTTGAGCAGGAGGGATCCTGCGGACTTGCCAGCGACGATGGCGGGACCGGATTCACCGCCCTTGAGCATCTCGGCGGGGTTCTCCAACGAGAGATCCGCCTTGGTCGTGGTCTTGTTGTGGCAAGGAAGGCAGTTCGCCTGGAACACCGGGACGACCTCGCGGTAGAAATCGACCGGCTCGGTGCGGCCGGGCCTGATGACCGTGATGGTCTTGCGCGTGGCATCCTCGGCAGCCGACGCCGAACAACCGACGCAGACCAGGACCAGACACAGCCCTCGTAGGAGCTGATGCGGAAAGGCGCCGCCTTCAATTCCACATTCCGCGTTCCGCGTTCCCCATCGGTCCAAGGCCGTCCTCACTTCTTCGCCTCCGGTTTCGGCGCCGCCACGATCTTCACCACGAACGGCCGCGACCAGACGGGCACCGAGACGTCGCGCGGTTTGGCACGCTCCTCGGCGGCCTTCCGTGTCTCTTCGGCCGCTTTCTTGCGCTGCTCGAGCGCGGGCTTCTCGGCGGCGGATGCGGAGGCGAGGGCTTTGTCGGCGTCCTTAAGCCCGGCCTCGGCGGCGGCGAGCGCCTCCGGGTTGTCGCGGTACTTTCCGTCGACGGTGCCTTGGAGCCAGAGCGTGTGGACGCCTTCGGGCAACTTCGCTTCGGCCAGATTGATCTCCACGACGCCGTTGGTGGCCTTCTCGGCGATGTTCGCTTCAGCCGCCTTGTCGAGCGACGGATGACCGGCCGGCTTCAGCTTGAACGCCGCCGGAAAATCACCTCGGCGCGTGATCCCGACCGGCACGGAAAGTTTTCCGCCGACGGGCGCTTCCAAAGGTCCGGCCGACGACGACGCGACCGTGACCGGTGCGGATTCCGCCCCGTTGACCGAGAGCACCGGCTCGCGTGCGAGCCGCGCGGCGATGGCCTCCTGATCGTGGTCGGCGACGGGCCGCACCACCGTGGCCATCACGGCGGGATGCACCCGGACCGCACCGGCGCTACCGGACCGACCGACCACCTGGATGGCCGCGACCGAGCTGGCCGCAACGTCGGATGCCGTGAGAAGGACCGTTCCGGTCCCCTGCCCTTCGGCGATCCGGCCCGGCATGGATGTCACGCCGACCGGCAGATCGGTCGCGGTGATCTCGATCTCGCCGTTGAAGCCGTCGCGGCGGAATACCAGCACGCGCAGCGGGCTCGTCTCGCCGCGCCGCAACGACGCGGAGGCCGCATGGACCTGACGGTCGTCGTCCTTGGTCTTGGGCGGCGGTTGAGGCAAAGCGACCAGACGGAAATCGGGCGTCTCGCGCCGCAGGCTCAGACGATACGGATGGCGCGGGCTGTCCGTGCCGGTGTTGAAGAGGTCCCGCACGAGCACGCGATGGAGGCCGTCCTCCTTGATCTCGATGCGGCCCACCGGATCACGCGTCGTCGTGTTGAAGTCGCGTCCGCCCACGTTCACGTCGGTGTCGCCGAACTCCTGGAGATCGACCGCCTGCTCCTCGCCCTTCGGACCCTTGGTCACACGTTGGAGCAACGCGAACGGATCGCAGACCGGACCGAGCCGCTCGCCCCAGATCTCAAGCCAAAGGACCTCGCCCTTCTTCGCCTCGAAGGTGACACCGCTGCGTCCGCCGCGCTTGGGGAACAGGCCGGAGAACTCGCCCGGCGGCGTGATCTTCGCGAGACCGTCGGCGGCCGACGGCGTGACGGCGTTGGTCGTGAGCGTGAAGAGCAACGGGTTCGACCGACCTTCGGGAGCGGCCAAGCTCCACGCGATCGACTCGCCCGCGAGCACCGCCGCAGCAGGACGCCGCAGCAGATCCGCCGGCACATCGCCGAGGTCCGGAGCGACGATGTCGACGCCGAGCTGGTCGAGCCCGCGACCATCAACGCCTGTGAACGGGCTCGCCGTTCCGCCGGGCAAGTTCCGCCCGTGGAGCGTCACGCGGTTGGTCCTGCCCGCGCGGAGCACATTGGGCAACGCGAAGTCGAGATGCGGGCCGGCGGATAGGGTCAGCCGGTAGGCGAAGTCATCACCGCCGCGGAAGGTCTGGTCTTGGAGACGCAGAAGATACACGCCGTCGACCGGCGCGATGAAGTCGAGCAGGCCGCGGCGCGCACGGGCCAGCTCGCTTTGACCGGCACCGAACGCGGCGAGCACCGGTTCGAGCCGTGAATCCAGCACGCGAGCCTCGACGCGGACGATGACGCGTTGACCGGCCTTCGCCGTGAAGCGGAACCAGCTCGCGGTGTTCGCTGCGATGCGCCCGTCGACGACGGACCCGAGCGGCATCAGCGCCGCGGTCTCGGGCGTCGTGTTCGTGGAAGGTCCGACCGATTCCGGGCGGTCCCCGATCGCCAGCGCGCGCGGGTTCGAGACGCCGAAGCGCCCGGCGAACCGGACGTCCACGATGCCCGGCGGCACCTCGGCCGGGACGGCGACGGTGAACGCGGTCGTGCTTCCGGCCTTAGGCGTCGCGACGATGCGGGCATCGGAGAAGCGCAACGCGGCCGGGCCTTCCAGGTCGCTGCCGGAGATGGCGAGTTCGTTGGTCGTGCCGGCTCGGAGCCCGACCGGGAAGATCCCGGCCAATTTCGCCGACGGGAGCTGGGCCAGGGCGGTGACCGCACCGGCCAGCAAAAAGGATAGTTGGAGCCAGCGTCGGTGGTTCATGCGCGCAAGATGGCCAAGCCGGCTTTGTCCTCGACCGTGGCCTCGGGAAACACCTTTAGCCGCAGCGCCAAGGCCAGCGCGCGAGCGCGGCTGCGGGTGTCGAACGAGGCGAAGAGCGTGCAGCCCGCGAGTTGCGCTGCCGCGAGGTGCATGACGTCCGCCGTGCCCAAGCCGGCCCGGCTGGAATAGCGGGCGAAGAGCTCCCGCGTCTTCTCGCGGAGCACCGGCCAAGCCACTGGATCGCGGATCCATCCGCCCGCGTCCAGCCGGGCCTGGAGGCAGCGCCATTGCGGTCCATCGGCCTGCCCGCACTCGCGCGCGAAGCGGTTCTCCGCTTCCAGCTCGGCCAGTTCGCCCACGATCACGGGTTGAGGGTTCCGGCGCAGGAACCGCTCGACCACTTCGGAGCGGCCCGGCACCTGGAAATAGCAGGCCATCAGGAAATTGGTATCGACGTAGATCACCGGCCCGCCTCCTCGCTGCGATCGCCAGCGGTGGGGGAGATCACCGGCTGCCGCCGGAGCCACGCGAAGTGGGCATCCCAATCCGGCCGGTCCTTGCGCGTCTTGCTGAAGGCCTCCGCCGGCAGGTTGGGCGTCAGGTAACCGATCGGCCGTCCCTTGCGGATGATCTGGAAGACCTCGCCGCGTTCAACCGCGTCCAGCACCCCGGCGGTGCCGTTGTTGAGCCGGGTCATCGTGATGGTCTGCACGGCTCAGAGATAAGACCTCAGAGGTCGGTTGGCCATAGCCGTTTCTCCGCGAGCTCAGTGGTTGAAGAGGAACTCCTTCGTGTTCAGCAGCGCCCAGAGGGTGTCCTCGTAGGCTTCGCGGCGGGCCTTGCCTTTTGCAGGGTCGTCCTTCGCCGCGGCGGTCTTCTTCGTCACGTACTCGACGGCGACCTTGAGCTCGTCGGGCTGCGGGTCGCGGGCGTAGGCCACGTGGTACAGCTCGCGCAGCTTGGCCTCGTCGGGCGACGCGGTGTCGAGCGCGAGACGGGCCGGACGGCTGCCGTCGGCGGCGAGGCGGTCCTGGATGTCCTTCGCGTTCAGCAGATGCAGGCTCTGGCTGAGCGAGGCATCCATGCTGCGCTCGCATTCGCAGGCGCTGCTGCTCTCCGGCCGGCCGAAGACGGTGAGGAAGTAGTTGCCGGCGTTGAAGCTGTTGTCCGGCAGGCAGACCGCGCGCGTGCCGACGGGCAGGCCGTCGAACTTCGAGCGGGTCTGGAGCATCGTGTCCACCGCATCGTAGAGCACCTCGGCGTTCAGGCGGCGCGGATAATACCGGGCGAAGTGGTGGCGGTCGCGGGCGTTGTACCGGTTCGGCGTCGCGCTGAGCTGGTAGACGGTCGAACCGGCCAAGGTCCGGACGAGCGCCTTGAGGTCGTAGCCGCTCTTCACGAAATCCGCGGTGAGCGCATCGAGCAGCTCCGGGTTGGTGGGCGGGTTGGTGTCGCGCATGTCGTCCTCCGGATCGACCAGGCCGCGGTTGAAGAAGTGCTTCCAGTAGCGGTTCACCACGGCGCGCGCAAAGAACCGGTTGTCCGGCCGCGTGAGCCAAGCGGCGAGCGCTTGGCGAGGATCGTCGTCGGGCGAGAGCTTGAGCGGGGTCTCGCCGAGGCCCGCGGGCTTCATCTGCTGGCCGTTCTTCTTGTTCGCCGCCTGCGCGGTGCCGCGCTTGTGGACGATGGAGTCCTCGCCCGGCTGGCCACCCGCCTTGTAGCCGACCTGCGAGAAGAACGCGCCGAAGCTCCAGTAATCGGCCTGGCTCCATTTCTCGTACGGATGGTGGTGGCACTGGGCGCACTGGAGACGCAGGCCGAGGAACAGCTGCGCGGTGTCCTCGAGCTGGTTCTGCATGGTGCGCACCTGGCGGTACCACGCGACGGGCGGGTTCTCGTCGAGATCGCCGGAGGCCTCGATGATCTCGCGGGCGAACTGGTCGCAGGGTTTGTTGCGCTGAAGGCTGTCGCGGATCCATCCATGGAACGCGTAGGTGCCGCGCGCCTGTTTTGCGTCGGCGCGCTTGTTCCGCAGCAGGGCGCTCCACTTGTTCGCGAAGTAATCCGCGTAGTCGCCGCTCGCGAGCAGGCGGTCGATGACCGCGTCGCGCTTGCCCGGCGAACGGTCCGCACGGAGCGCCTCGATCTCCTGCGGTGCCGGCAGCCGACCCGCGATGTCGATCGTCACCCGGCGCAAGAAGGTGGCATCGTCCGCGACCTCGCTCGGCGGCATGCCGACCTTCTTGAGCTGCTTGAAGACCAGCTCGTCCACAAAGTTGCGGGCCGGCGGGAGCTCGCCGACCGGTGCCCCGAGCGGGACCGTCCCGCGGAAGGTCGCGACCTTGCCCTGATATCGGACCATCACGGCGACCTCACCCGGCTGGTTGAAGACCTTCACCCGGCCGAGCGCGTCGGTCTTGGCCATGTCCTTGTCGTTCGGCTCGTAGAGCGCGCCCCGGGTGACGTCCTCGGTCGAACCATCGGTGTAATGGGCCGTGACCACGAGCTGCTGCTCGGCGTCCAACGGCAGGGTGCGCTCGCTCGGGAACACCTCGATGCGGGCGACCGACGGCGCATCCGCCCGGCCGACCGGCATGCCTTGGCGGATCCAGCGGACGACCAGGTTGTAGTCGTCCGATCCGGGCTCGATGCGTTTGCCGCCGCCGTGGGGCAGCTGCGCGGTGCCCTTGGTCAGCAGCAAGCTGCGCTCAGGAGAGGCCGGGAAGAGGCGGCGTCCGCGCGCTTCCTTGACCAGATGCTCGTAGTCCTCGGTCGGCTCGAAGCCGAGCAACGAAAGCCTGAATCCGTTCTGCCCGGCCGCCTTGCCGTGGCAACCGCCGCCGTTGCAGCCGTTCTTGGTGAAGACCGGGACGACTTGGTTCGCGAAGTGGATCGGCGCCGCCGTGGCGCTGTCGGCGATGGACAACCGGAGCGAGGCGCTCGCGCCGTCCTTCGTCGTGGCCACGAGCTTGCCGATGCCGTCGGACAGCGGCGTCACCCGACCTGAACGATCGACCGACGCCAACGTCGCCGGCTCGACGGTCCAACGCGCTTCGCGGCTCAGGTCGCGTTCGGAGCCGTCCTCGCCCGCGACGGTCGCGAGCACTTGTCGCGCGGCGTCCTTGCCCCGCAATGCCACTTCCGCGGCTCCGGGCAAGAACTCGAGACGCAGCGGCGCGGCATCGGCGGCGAACGCGCCTAAGAACACGCAAAGCGCGGCCGTGAGACGGCCTCGGGGTCCTGACAGGGCGAGCATCCTTCTGCTTTATCCGACGGGACGAAGCTTCAACAAGCCCGCAGTGCCCCGGTGCCGAAGATATTTTCTGAACAAGCCGGCGGGCCGCTACGTCGAGCGGCGCGCGTTGTCGCGCATCTCGTCGTCGAGCCCGACAGGAGCGCAGGCGGCTCGCCTGCGCGAACGGCGTCGAGCCGCCACACACGCGGGCGGGCCGCCCGCGCTCCTTCTTCCTGATGCGCTGCCGCGGACGGACCTCGTCACCGGAACGAAAAAGGCCGGGCTCGCGCCCGGCCTTCTTCGGATCGGACCCGATGTCCGGTCAGTATTTCATGTCCGCGACCGTGCGGCCGGCGGGGATGAACGGGAGCACGTGCTCGGCGTAGGGGGTCATCACGTTGAGCACATAGGCGGTCTCCGAGGCGAGCATCCGCTCCAGCGCGCCGCGGAGGTCCCTCTTGAACATCACCTGCTCGGCCGGGACGTTGAAGCTCTTGCAGACGCGGACGTAGTCCGGATAGACCTGCGCGCGGTTCTCGGGATCACCGAGATAGGTGTGCCCGCGGTTGCCGGCGAAGAAGTTGTCCTCCCATTGCACCACCATGCCGAGGTGCTGGTTGTTGAGGATGATGGCCTTCGCCGCGATCTTCTCGACGTGGGCGGTGGCCAGCTCCTGCACGTTCATGAGGAACGAGCCGTCGCCGTCGATGTCGACCACCTGCTTGTCCGGGCGCGCCACCTTGGCGCCGAGGGCGGCCGGATAGCCGTAGCCCATCGATCCGAGGCCGCCCGAGGTGATGAAGGTGCGCGGTTCGTTGTACTTGAACCATTGGCCGGACCACATCTGGTGCTGGCCGACGCCGGTCGTGATGATGGCATCGCCACCCGTGAGCTCATGGAGCATCTCGATGACCATCTGGGGCAGGATCACCTGGTCCTCCTGGCCCTTGAGATGGTCCTTCATGTGGTCGCTGTTCAGGATCTCCGGGGTCAGCTCGTAGTGGAACGAGCCCTTCTTCTTCCATTCCGCGATCTGCGCGTGCCAGCCGGTGTAGGCCTTGTTCGCGCCGCTGCGCTTCGCGAGCAGCACGTTCAGCCGGGTGAGCGCGTCGCGGATGTCGCCGTGGACCGCGAGCTGGACGCGCTTGTTCTTGTTGTGCTCGGAGGCGTCGAGATCGATGTGGACGATGGTCGCGTGCTTGGCGAACTCACTGAAGGAGCCGGTGACGCGGTCGTCGAAGCGCACACCGAACGCGAGCAGCAGATCGGCGCCGTCCTTTAGACGGACCATCGGTTCGCTCGGGTCCTTGCGGGGCTGGAACTCGCCGCTGACCGCCCAGTTCGCGACGGCCGAACCGTGCATGCCGAGCCAGCGCATCGAGAGCGGATGCGTCTCGGGGAAGCCGCCGATGCCCATCAAGGTCGTGGTGACGGGGATCTGCGTCGCCTCGGCGAACTTCTTCAGCTCGGCCGCCGCCCCGCTGGTGATGATGCCGCCGCCGCAGTACAAGACCGGGCGCTCGGCCTTCTCGATGAGGCCGATGATCTCGTTGAGCTCGAGGTCGCCCGCACGCACGTCGGGGTTGTAGCCGCGGAGCCCGGCCTTGATCTCCTCGCGGGTCGGCCAGACCGGCTGGGCCTTGGCCTGCTGGAGGTTCTTGGGGAAATCGAGCACCACCGGGCCGGGGCGTCCGGTCTCGGCGATGTAGAACGCCTCCGCGACGATGCGGGGGATGTCCTTGATGTCCGTGATGAGATAGCTGTGCTTCACGATCGGCAACGTGACGCCGATCATGTCGGTCTCCTGGAACGCGCCGCGGCCGATCATCGCCTGCGTCACCTGGCCGGTGATGGCGACGAGCGGGCAGGAATCCATGTAGGCATCGGCGATGGCGGTGACGAGGTTCGTCGCGCCGGGGCCGGAAGTGCCCATGCAGACGCCGGCCTTGCCCGTGGCGCGGGCATAGCCTTCGGCCGCGAAGCTGCCGCCCTGCTCGTGGCGGGGCAGGATCGTGCGGATCTTGGATTTGGTGAGCGACTGGTGGATCTCCATGCTCGCCCCGCCCGGATAGGCGAAGATGACCTCGACGCCGGCGCGCTCGAGGGCCTCGACGAAGATGTCACGGCCCAACATCACGGGGCCGACCTCCTTGGCCGGTTGGGCGGAGGAGGCGGTCTTCTTCTCGGTCGTTGTCGCGTTGCTCATGTGTCTCTCTGGGTGTTGGCCGGTACGGCGTCGGTCTTCTGGCGACAAAAAACCCACGGCCGTTGCCAGCCGTGGGTTTCTTGGAAAGCGCGTTCACGCACGACAAGAGCCCTCGCTGGCGTCGCCGCCAACTACGAGGACCGCTACTACTTTTGTGCCGTGCCGCATCACGCAGAGTAAACGAAGACGAAAGGCGCCGGGTCAAGCCCGCTTTGCCGCCCGGTCGATCCGGGGCGGCGGACGGTCGGGGTACCGATTCCGGCTACCGTCGCCGTTGACCGCCGGCGTCCGGTGCCAATGCGACACCGTCGACGGCTCGCACCGGCACATTAGCGCCACCCGGCACCACACCTCAGACGCGCTTCCACGGGTGCTTGAAACCCGCCCAGGCGAGCAGCGCCAAGCCGACCGGCGTCCCCGTGACCGAGAACGGGACCGCGGCGACCGCCCCCAAGAAGATCGCCTTGGCCAACGCGACCTTTCTACCGTCCCGGTTCCGGCGGCGCTGGATCCAGAACACGGGCACCGCTACCGAGAGGAAGCTCAGGGGGATCGTCAGCAACCAGCCGATCACCGTCCAGTCCGCGAGGTTCCAGAGGTTGTCGACGACGATCAGCAGCGCGGCGGAGTACGGGTGGAACGGCGCGGGCGCGTCCGGCATCGGCGTCGGCATCGGCGACGTCTTCATCAGCGGAAGCGGGGCACCGGGCGGAAGCACTTCGGGTTGGATGGGCGGCTCGGACACGGTAACGCCTGTCTTGCACGGATCCGTCCGTCCGGCAAGCGGCCGGGATGCGGCCGACACCTCCGCCCGGAGGTTGCTGCCGTTCTCTCCGCGGATTCAAAGCAGGTCCGGACCCTCGATGCCGCGGTCGGCCGCTTGGTCTCGGAGAACGAACGTCGCGAGGTGGCCGACGCCAAAGTCACCGACCAGCACCTTGCGGGCGGGAAGGACACGGCCGGAGCCAAGGTCACTTTGCAGATCGAACCGCAGCCCGTGGCGAACGCCCGGATGCGGCAGGAATTCCTCGGAGCTTTGCAGAGCGCGCTCGGCCCGCAGCGCGCCGCGCTCCTCGAACAGGCCGCGGGAAGCTGGCTCGATTCGAACATCGCCTCGACCGACGGCGAACCGAAGACCGTCTCGGCAGTCCGGCATCCGGACGGGAGTTTCAATATCTCCATCCAGTCAGGGACGATGTGGATGTCGACCGGGGGCGACCGCAGCTTGCGATACCACGTGCCACGGCATCTGCTGCCGTTCTTCTCCGCCTTGGAAGAGAACGCCGGGGACAGCGGGCAGCCAGCCCCGTGACCGGCGACGTGGGAAGTCTTTCCGCGGGACCGAAACCCGCTCGCCGGTCCCATGCTCGCCCGCTAGCGTCGCCGCCGTGAAACCGCTCCGGGCGCTGCTCCTGTATCTCGCCGTCGTGTTCATCGGCGCCGCGATGCTGGCTCCGTGGACGCATGGCGCGGTGCAACATCTCGCGCCCGCGTCCGCCCTGGCCCGCCATCCGTTCCACCGCTACGTGAACCGGTGCCTGCTCGGGCTGGCGCTCGCCGGGCTCTGGCCGCTGGTCCGCGCGTTGGGCTTGCGGTCGTGGCCGGAGATCGGGTGGCGTCCGCGGACCGGATGGCTGCGCGAGGCCGGCACGGGGCTCGCAGTGGGGTTCGTGTCGCTGGCGGCGGCGGCGGCGGCCTCGGTCATCTTTGGTGGCCGGGACTGGAGCATGGACCATCCGGCGTCGGATTGGGCCCGCCATCTGGGCAACGCCACCTTGGCCGCGCTCGTGGTCAGCATCCTGGAGGAGCTGCTCTTCCGCGGCGCGGTGTTCACGGCGCTCCGGCGCACGGGTTCGTTCGCCGCCACTGCGGTCGTGACCAGCGGCATCTACGCGCTCGTCCATTTCTTCCAGAAGCCGCCGTCGCCGACCGTCGTGGGCCCGTTCAGCGGCTTCATGGTGCTCGGACAGATGCTGCACGGCTTCACCATGCTGAGGGACATGGTGCCGGGCCTGATCACCTTGGCGCTCGCCGGAGGCCTGCTCGCCTGGGCACGCGAAAGGACCGGGGCGCTGTGGTTCTCCATCGGGATGCATGCCGGATGGATCTTCTGGCTGAAGTCGTTCGGCTTCCTCACCCAGGCAGCACCAGAAGGTCCGTCAAGGATCTGGGGGACGGACAAGCTCTACGACGGATGGGCGGCCACCGTGGTGCTGGCGGCCGTCGCCCTGCTGCTCGCGACGCGATGGCCCCGAGCGGCCGCCACGACCGCCACGACCGGATGAAGCTGCCCGCGTCGCGACCGTTCACGGAGTCGTTGCTCGGGTTCCTCTATCCCGAGTGCTGCCAGATCTGCGGCGAGGCGCGCGCCAAGGCCGCGGACGGATACGTCTGCGCCGGATGCTGGCGGGAGGTCCGCTTCATCCGGCCGCCGTTCTGCGCGCGGTGCGGGCTGCCGTTCCTCGGAGCGGTCACGCACATAGCGACCTGCGCGAACTGCCACGACCGCGAGCTTCATTTCGAGTCCGCCCGCGCCGCGGTCGTCGCGGAAGGCGTCGCGCTCGACGTGGTCCATCGCTTCAAATACTCGCGTGCGCTGTGGTTCGAGCCGTTCCTGGCCGACCTTCTGGTCCGCGAGGCGAAGCCCGCTCTGGCCGGCGAGGGATGGGACCTCGTGGTGCCGGTGCCGCTGCATCCGGTGAAGGAGCGCGAACGCGAGTTCAACCAGGCCGCGCGCATCGGCCGGCGGCTCGCGGACGCGCTCGGGATCCTGATGCGGACCGACCTGGTCGCGCGGACCGAACCGACGCGCACGCAGACCCGGCTGACGCGGGAGGAACGGGCGGAGAACGTCCACCGCGCGTTCGCGCCGACGGGCGCCGTGGACCTCGATGGTGCCTCGGTGATCGTGGTCGACGACGTGCTCACGACCGGCGCGACGGCCGATGCTGTCGCGCGGGTGTTGCGCAAGATCGGCGCGCGACGGGTCTGCGTGTGGAGCGTCGCCCGCGCGGTGCTGGCCGCGCCGAAATGAAGTAAAGGAGGCGGAGGCGGCTCGCCTGCGCACCGGTTCGGGCCGACCGTCCCGACCGGATCAGTAATCCTGCTTCTTGTTCATCGCCGAGGAGTTGAACTGGCCCTTCTGCCCGGGCGTGTTCACGCGCGGCGGCGCGTCGATCGGCGGGCCCTGGAACTGCGGCGGCCCTTCCGCCATCTGCGGTTCCTTGCCACCGGGTTTCTGGCCGGCCTTCTGCGCCTGCTCGGAGAGCTTCTGGCGCACGCCGTCGAGCTGCTTGCCGACCTGCTCAGCCTTCTTGGCGGTCTCCTCCGACGGCTTCAATCCCTGCAGCTCGTCGAGCGCCTGCTCAGCGCCTTCGAGCCGCGCGGCCTTGGCCTCGTCGGATTCCTTGCCCCCGGGCTCCTTCATCAGCTTGTCGGCGAGCTTGGACAGCGCGTCCTCGAGCTTCTTCTGCGTCTGCTCCGCCTTCTTGGGAAGGCCCTTGTCGGACGGCTTGAGCTCGCCCGCCTGCTGGTAGAGGTCGAGCGATTGGCTGAGCTCCTGGGTCTTCTGCTCGAGGCCGGCGTTCTCGCTCTGCTGCGCGAGTTCGTCGGCGCGCTCCTCCATGACGTTCGCGAGCCTGCGGTTGACCTCCGCGAGCGTCTCCTTGGCGGGTTTGTGGTCGGGAACCTTGTCGAGGGCTTTCTCGACCTGCTCCTTGGCCATGCGGAGGATCGCGAGGCGCTCGTTCGGCCAAGGCATGCGCTCCTCCTGCGCCATGAGCTGGCGGGCGTGACGCTCGAACGCATCGGCCATCTTGCGTTTCCCGTCCTCCAGCGCCTTGGCGATGGGCTGGTCCTCGGGCTTGAGCTGGTGTGCGTCTTCCAGCATCGAGACGCCCTCCTCGATCTGCTTGAAATCGGGCCGGGGGATCGGCGCCTCCTGGGGGCGCGGCGAGACGAGCTGCATCGTCTGCGTCTTGCGGGTTCCTTCCTTGGCGAGGGCCTGGGCCAGCGCGTCTCGGGACTTGGCCTCGCCCTGCTTGGCGTCGGCGTCCTCGGGCGCGACCTCGTTGGCGTCGGTGTATTTGTCGAAGGCGTTGTGGAGTTTCTCGAGCTGGGCCGCGGGCGGCTGGTTGGTCTGGAGACCCGCGTCGAGGTTCTTCTTCGCGTCGTCGAGGAGCAGCGCGAGCAACTGCTTGCGGACGAACACCAGATTGGTCCGCGTCGCCGCGTCGCCGCCTTCCTTCAGCGCCTCGGTGTAGAGGTGGACGGACTCCTTCCATCGCGAGATCGTCTCGTCGAGGTTCGCCGTCTTGGACGCGAGCCCGACGCGGAACTCGGTGTTGCCTTTCTGGAACTTCGCCTTGCGGCCGAGCTTCGGGTCGCCGAGCGATTCGGCGCGGTCGAACGACAGCAGCGCCTCGTCGAAACGGCCCGCGGCGTAGGCGGCCACCCCGTGGTCGTAGAGCAGCCGGGCGTTGTCAGGATCCTTCTCCAGCACGGCCGCCAACTGGTCCGCGGCCCGCGCGGCAAGCCCGTTGGTCATCAGCGGCTGCAACGCCATCACGTCGAACCGGGCCGCCGAGAGCTCGGCGAAGAAGACGCGGCAGGACGCGACCAAGACGAGGATGAGCATCGCCCGCGACAGGCGTCGGTCGCGGCGGATATCGGGAGCGGTCGGGTCCATCATGCGTCCTTCTTGGTCCAACGTTCCGCGCCGCCGATCGAAGGCAAGCGGCGGGCGACGGCGAAACGGTCCGCCGCCAGCAGCACCTTGCCCAACAGACAGGCCAGCGCCAGCGCCAAGGGGACCTGGAAGAGCTCGCCGTAGTTCTTCATGTCCTCACGAGCGGCGGTCTCGGCCAAAGGCGCCAGCACTTCGGCGCGGAATTTCTCCAGCCCTTCGCCCTGGTCGCCCAGCCGGAAATAACGTCCGCCGGTCGCGGCCGCGAGCCGCTGGAGGTTGCCCTCGTTCAACCGCGAAGTGACTTCTTGGCCGAAGCTGTTCTTGGCGACGCCGCCGTAATATCGGTTCACCGGGACCCGGGCGCCGGCCGCGGTGCCGACGCCGATGGTGGAGACCTGGAGCTTGAGCTGGCGGTTGAGCCGGCGCGCGGTGTCGACCGGATTGCCGACGAGGTCCTCGCCGTCGGAGACGACGAGCACGATGCGCTGCGGGACCTGGTTGCTGGCGAAGTAGCGGCCGGCGCGCTCGAGCGCCGCGGCCAGGGAGCTCCCGGCGTCCTCGATCGCGTTCGGGTCGAGATACCGCAGCGTGGTGCGGAGCGCGGTGGTGTCGAAGGTGAGCGGCGCGTTGAGATAGGCTGCACCGCTGAAGGTGATCAGGCCGATGCGGTCGGCCTTGGTGTCGGCGAGGAACTTGTCGAGCCCGTTCGTCGCCGCGGCCCAGCGCGTCGGCCGCACGTCGGTCGCCAGCATCGAGCGCGAGGCGTCCAGCGCGATGAGATACGGGACGCCCTGGAGCTCGTTGGCCTCGTTGCGCCGGAAGACGAGCGGCCGGGCGAGCGTCAGCAGCAAGAACGCGAAGGCCGCCAACGTGAACAAGAGGTCCCATCGGCGGCGCGACACGGAGGCGTTGGGACGCGCCCAGGCCCGGCCCGGCCCTCCGGCGAACGCCGCGAGCGCCGCGGACCGGCGCCGCGACGCGACGACGAGCGCCAGCCACAGGGCACCGACGAGCACCGGCGTGAGCCAGAGAAGAGTTGGATGGGCGAACCTCATGGAGCGCGGAACGGGGAACGCGGAACGGGGAACGAAGAGCACGGGACGCGAAAGTGGACTGCGCCAATGCTTGCCGACCGCTGCCCGCTGAAAACTGAAAACTGAAAACTGAAAACTTGCCGGACGATCCAGCGCGCTCCCTTCCCTTCAACGCTCGCGCCCAGCTTCACGGCACCCTCCTTCGCACGAGTTGCGACCACACGAGGCCCGCGATCCAGAACGCCGACGCGCCGCCGGTGAACCACGGGAACAACTCACGCCATGAGACGAAGCGCTTCTGGATCAGCTCGCGCTTCTCCAGCTGGTCGATGAGCTGGTAGATGCCCTGCAAGGCGCGGGCGTCGTTGGCCTGGAAGAACTGGCCGCCGGTCATGCGCGCGACCTTGTTGAGCGGATGGTTCGCCGCCGCGGTCGGCGTCACCATGTCGGGCCCGATGAGGATGGTGTACACCTTGATGTGGTCGCGGACCGCCAACGGCGCGGTCTCGATCGGCGGCGGGCCGGCCGAGTTCTCGCCATCGGTGATGAGGATGATGACCTTGCTCCGCTCGCTGCTCTTCTTGAGGAAGGTCGTGCTCGCCTGGATCGCCCAGCCGATGCCCGTGCCGGTCGCGAGCTCCGCCTCCCGCATCGCGTTCATCGCCCACTCGTGGTCGAGCGTCAGCGGGCTGACCAGCCAAGGCGTCCGCGCGAAGCACACGATGCCGATGCGGTCGTCCGCGCGGCCCTTGATGAAGTCGGTCGTGACATGGACCAGCGCCTCCTTGCGGCTCACGCGACGGCCGGTCAGACGAAAATCCGTCTCCGCCATCGAGCGCGAGTAGTCGAGCGCCAGCATGATGTCGATGCCCTTGCTCGGGTCCGGCAGGTCGCCGCGCGGCACCCGGGGCCGGGCCATCGCCACGACCAGCAACGCGAGCGGCAACAAGATCCAGCACCAGCGTAGCACGCCGCGATGACGACGCGGCTTCGTCCCGAGCCCGGAGATGCCGCGCAATGTCGGCACCGGCACGGACGGCAGCGGACCGCGCTGACCGAGCCACCACGCGAGCAGCGGCAGGAGCAGCAGACCGAGCAGCGCCCACGGGTGGAGGAATTCCAGGCCGCCGGGGAGCGCGGAGAGCAGGTTCACGCGACGCCTCCTTGCGGGGCCGCGCCTTGGCGGATGAACGTCTCGGCGGCATCGAGCAGGTTGTCCGACTCCGGTCGCGAGGCGTTACGTCGCGCGAACTTCACGCCGTCGCAGAAACCGAGATACGTCCCGAGCATCTCGCGCTGCACTTCCGACAACGCGGTGTTCTCAAGGGCCGAACCCAAGAACTCGCGGGTTGTCTGGAAGCGGACCGCGAACTGGAAACGCCACTCCAGATAATCGCGGAGGATGTCCGAGCAGGCGATGGCCAGGTCGTAGTCCGAGAGCACGGCGCGACGGGCCCGGAGCTCGGCGAGCCGGCGCAGGAACTCCGGATGCAAGTCGGGCCTCGGCGGCGCGGGATCCATCAGCACGACCTTGCGCGAGAGCAGACGGCGCAGCATCCACGCCGCGACCGCCAAGACGACGAGCACCAGGACGAGCGCCGCGATGCTCCACGGCGACTGCCACCACGGCGGCAGCGGAACGAGCGTCAGGTCGTCGATGAGGTCCGTGCGGTTCATCTAAAGTAGCGCAGGCGTCCCGCCTGCGTTTCCAAAGTCCTTGTCCCGCGAGAAAGCCTTGCGGGCTGCGTCGTGGAGGAGCCTCGTTTTCCATCCCTGCTAGTGCCGCCACGCAGGCGAGACGCCCGCGCCACATCACGACGCACGCCGCCGCTCCGTCCGCGATCCGCGATCCGCGATCCGCGGTTCACGCGACCCTCCTCTTCGCAGCCTGGTCGAGGAACTTCTGGAGCCGCTGCGGCCAGGGATCCCGGGCATCGTCGGTGCGGACCTCCATCTCCGGCACACCGCTGAGCCGGCAGAAGACCTTGAGCGCGTCCGACCGCGCGGCACCGGCGGCGGCGTAGGCGGCGCGCACCTCCGGGTCGCTGGTGTCCAGCTCGATGACCTCGCCGGTCTCGGCGTCCTGCACAAGGGCGAGTCCGACATCCGGCAGCTCCTGCTCGCGCTGGTCGACCGTCCGGAGCGCGATCATCTCGTGCCGCTGGTTGCTCGCCTTGAGCGCGCGTTTCCAAGCCGCCTCGTCGTGGTCATGGAAATCCGACAGCACGAACACCAGCGCCGGCCGGTGGAACAGGTTGTTCAGGAAATTCAACGCGCTGTTCAGCGACGTGCCGGACGACTTCGGCTCGGTGTAGAGCAGCTCGTGCAGCAGGCGGGTGACGTGGGCCCGGGTCTTCCGGGGCGGCACGTAGCGCTCGACGCGGTCGGTGAAGAGCAGCATGCCGACGCGGTCGCCATCGCGGACGGCGCTGAAAGCCAGCGCGCCGGCGAGCACGGCCGCGAGCTCGCGCTTCGTGTCGGCCTGCGCGGCGCCGTCAGGAGCGGTGCCGAAGTGGCCGCTGGCCGAGGCGTCGATGAGCAGCATGACGACGAGCTCTCGCTCCTCGGTGTGGCGCTTGATGTAGGGCTTGCGGAGCCGGGCGGTGACGTTCCAGTCGATGCGCCGCACGTCGTCACCGGGCACGTACTCGCGCACGTCGGCGAAATCCATGCCGCGCCCCTTGAAGACGCTGGTGAGCCGGCCGCCCATGAGCTGCTCGCTCACCAGCCGCGCGCGGACCTCCACCTGGCGGAGCCGCTTGAGATAATCGGGAGGAAGCATCGTTCAGTCGCGGTAGACGTCTCTGCGGTGCCTCACACGATAGACCCGCACCACGCGGACGACGTCGGCGATGTCGTAGACGATCCGGTGGTCGCCCACGCGGTTCCGCCACTCGCCGGAGCCGCCGGCAAGTTTGCGCGCACCCGGGGGGCGCGGATCCTTGGCCAAGCCACGCAAGGCGACGATGACCCGGTCGTGGATCTC
>JBBRQL010000045.1:0-22105 GCA_038226425.1 Verrucomicrobiota bacterium | reverse complement strand
GTCTGCACCGGCGGAAGATCGGAAGAGCGTTCGACCTTGGCGGCCCCGTGCAGCTTTCCCCACGAGGCACCCGTGCCGGTGAAGACGAGCCCAGGCGTGCCGGCCGGTAGCGCGAGGTTGGCCGCCGCGCGGATCTCGTCGGCGCTGCGGCAAGTGCTCCAGACGCGGTACTCGGCGAAGTCGCCCGAGGTCCCGCCGGCCGCGGTCGAGCGGAACGGCGTCAGCTTGTCGAACTTGCGCGGGTCTTTGCCCGAGCTGGTCGCGTTCAGCTCGCCGTCGAGGTAGATGCGGAAGGTCCCCTCGGCGTCGCGCGTGAAGGCGACATGGGTCCAGGCGTCGGCAACGGTCGGCTTGGTCGCGACGACGATGTCGCTGCCACCGGCGATCCAGACGCGGAAGCGTCCGCCGAAGAAGTTGGCGTCGATCCCGCCCGGAGCACCGAGCAAAGAATCCTCGTTGTGGACCCCCGGCGCGAGCTTCACCCAGCACTCGACCGTGGCCGGTCCGGCCAGCGTCAGTTCGGCGTCCAGGTGGTCGGCATCGCCACCGGAGAGGTGGAGCACCGGCTTCAAAGACGAACCGATGTCTGCGACGAGACCTTTCACCGCGGCATCGTCGGGCAGCACGGTGGCAAGCTTGTCGAGCGCGTAGCCGTCGAGCTCGTCGCGGGCGACCGCACCGCTGCCGATGGCGGCGACGAGCTGGCGAGCGGTCGCAGGCGAACCGGACAACCGGTCGACCACCGTCTTGCGCAACACGGACGAGAGCGAAGGCCAGAGCTCGAGCAATGCCGGGACCGCGGCATCGCTCTTGGCGCCGGCCAAAGCGGCCACTGCCTCGCGGCGGACCGCCTCGTCCCCGCTGTCGGCGAGCCGGCGGAGCACATCGACGCGGACGGAACCGGATTCCCGCAGGGCTCGGATGGCGGCGAGTTGTCCGTCGGGTTTGGCGCCGGGCCGCGTGGCCGCGGCGATGATCTCGGGCTCGAGACCGCCGAGCTTGAAGCCGCCCGCGAGCAGCGCGAGCAGCGCGTGGTTCGCGTCGCTGCCGTCGCGGGCGACCAGCGAGCGGACCGCCTCGGTCAGGAGCGGCGCGAGCGCGGCGTGGTCCTTGAGGCGTGCGCGGTTGCCATGGAGCAAGCGGAGGTTGGCCGGATCCTTCAGCGCGGACCGGAGCGCCACGGCAGCGGCGGGTTCGCCGGATGCCGCGGCGACGAGCAGGAGTTCCTCGGCCGCCAGCGCACGGGATAATCGCGGCAAGAGCGCAGCGAACTGCTTCGCGCCTTCGGCTCCGCCCATGGCGAGCGCGGCGAAGGCCCGTGCCTCGACCGAGGCAGTCGGCCGCGACGCCTCGATCGCGAGCCAGCGACCGAGCAGCGCGGGCTGCTTCTCGAGCGCCGAGCGAACGAGATAGCGCTCAAAATCCCGGAAGAAGCCCGGCGCCTTCGCCCAATCGCCGGCCGGGGCCGTCGCGCCCGTGACGGCGAGGATTCCGACGATCTCGGCTCCGCGGCTCCCCTGCGCTCGCGGGTCGGCCAGCAGCGCGGCGAGCACGCGGATCGCTTCCTGGCGGACCAAGCGGTCCGGATCCTGGAGACCGCGTTTGGCGAGATCCGCCGCCAAGGCGCCGTCGCCCGACCGTTCCGCCTGGGCGCCGGCCGCGCGCAGCGCTTCCTTGCGCACCGACCGATGGGACGACGCGAAAAGTTTCCGCAACACACCGGCATCGACCTTCTGCAGGCCTTCCAAGCACCAGAGAGACCGGATGCGCAGGTCGGCCGGGCTCTTCTCGTCGCCGGCGAGCTTCGCCAGGTCCGGCGCGAGCGAGACCGCCTTGCGGTCGGTGATCTCCTGCCAAGCGGCGCCGACCTCCCACGTGCCGGCGGCCTTCAGGCTGCCGAGAAGGGCTTTGTCGGACGCCTTGTAGAGATCCGGCACTATCGCGCGATGCGGTTGCGACTCGTGACGGATGCGCCAGACGCGACCGCGCGTCTTGTCGCGCTCGGGATGCTTCCGCGGGACCTCGTTGTGCGAGATGATCTTGTTGTACCAATCGACGACGTAGAGGCAGCCGTCGGGGCCGAAGGTCATCGCCACCGGCCGGAACCACGGATCGCTGCTCAGCATGAAATCCGGCAGATGCTCGAGCTGCCAGCCGTTCCCGTAATCCGTGGCAGCAGACGTGAGGCGGCTCTGTTCGATTGCAGATTGAGGATCGCGGATCGCGGATTGGGAAGATGACGGCTCCTCACCCACGCTGCCACGGGAGCCGCGATGCACGCGGATGGCCTGCACTTTCTGCGTGATCGGGTTGTTGACGAAGAAGACGTCGCGCCACGGGCCGGGAAAGCTGTCGCCGCCTTCGCTGAGGGCCAGGCCGCTCAGGCCGGTGCCGCCCATCTCCTTCTCGCCGGTCTTCGGGAACGGCGGAGCGTAGGGCCGCGGGACGTCGTCGCCGCAGAGCGGATACGACCCGCCTTCGAGGAAGGGCATCAACGGCCAACCCTGGTCGTTCGCTTCCTGGATGAAGGCCTCGCCGTGGCGGTCGAGGACGAGTCCCCAGATGTTGCAAGGGCCCCAGCCGATGGTCTCGAACCGGCTGCCGTCGGGCCGCCAGCGGGCGAGCTTGGTCTTGTTGTACTCCACGACCTCGCCGGTGGATGACTTCACCTTCGAATAGTTGAACGCGCCTTGCGCCAACCAGAACCAGCCGCCCGGCGCGCGGGTGAACTGGTGCGGGAAGAGGTGCGAATCCTCGATGCCGAAACCGGTCAGCACGTTCGTGAAGCCGTCGGCCTTCCCGTCGTGGTCGGTATCGGAGTAGTAGCGCACCGCGTCACCGTACTGCACGTAGGCGCCGCCTTTGTAAGGCAGCACGCCGAGCGGCATCACCAGTCCGTCGGCGAAGGTCCGGGCCGTCTGCCGGCCGGGCGCGGTCGGCGTGTCGAAGACGAGCACGCGGTCGCGGCCGCCTTTCTCGAAGAGCGCCTTGGCCTCGGCGCCGGCCTCGTTCGCGTCGAGCGGATACTCGAGCGCCGTCATCGCCCACATGCGGCCGGCGTGGTCGAACTGGACGGCGACGAACTTCCCGCCGTCGGGTTCCGCCGCGACGAGCTCGACCTTGAACCCGGGCGGCACGCTGAAGGTCGCCTGCTGCTCCTCGGGCGAGAGCGGTGAAGCATGGGGCGCGGCGGGCGGGACGCCGGCGCCTTGCAGCGCGGGCGTCGGAGGCAGCGTCTCGATGGTGATGTCGCGGAACCGGGCCACGGGTTCGCCGCCGGCATGCACCTGGAAGCCGATACGGCCGCTGCCGATGATCGAGTCGTCCGGCTCGAAGTAGTCCACGCCCAGCACGCCGTTCATCCAAGTCGTGATGCGCCGTCCGTCGGCGCGGATGACGTAGTCGTTCCAGTCGTCGCGCTTCAGCTTCTTCTCGATCGAGCCCATGTCGGACCACGCGAGCACCCGGTTGCGGCGCGATTCGTCGTAGAGGCTGGCCCACCAGGTCGGATCGCCGATGTCGCACTGGTAACCGGCCATCTCGGACGTGCCGGGGACGCGCTCGCTGCGCATCTGCACGCCGCTGTTCACGAAGCCGGTGCCGGTGAGCTTGAACCGCGCGCGGAAGATGAAGTTGGTGTGGCGGCCCGTCGTCGCGAGGAACTCGTTCTGCTTCAGCGTGAGCTTCGGCGAACCGCCGACGATGCAGCCGTCCTCGACCTTCCACACGCCGGGAGAGCCTTCCCAACCGGAGAGCGTCCTGCCGTCGAAGAGCGGCACCGCGCGGGTCGCGACCGGTGACGGCGTCGGCGCGGCATGTGCCTGGAAGTTGCCGTACCGGGCCAAGAGGCCGATCAAGATGAAGCCGTGGAGATGCGGGATCCGGGACATGAGAGGAAGGTGGACGGCGACTCTCGCGCAGAATTCGGCGGGACTTCAAACCGGAAGACGGACGGGCCGTCCCGCCGGACCCGGGGCGGCCCCGCGTCACCGCCTTCATCCCAACCGTGTCAGGTCACGCCTTCGGGCGCCGGTAGACCTTGTGGATCGCGGCCTGGTCCGTCGGTTTGATCACCACCTCGTCGATGCACACGTGCGGCGGGCGCGACGCCATCCAGACAAGCGTCTCGGCGATGTCGTCGCCGACGAGCGGTTCGGTGCCCTCGTAGACCTTTGCCGCCCGGGACGCGTCGCCCTTGAACCGGACCATCGAGAACTCCGTCTCGGCCAACCCCGGGTCGAGCGAGCCGACGCGGATCCCGGTGCCGCTCAGCTCGAGGCGCAGCGCCTGTGTGATGCTCCGTTCGGCGGCCTTCACGCCGCAATAGGCCGCGCCACCTTCGTACGCCTGGTGCCCGGCGATGGACCCGATGTTGAGCACGCTCGCGCCGGCATGATGCGGCAGCAGCGGCAACACCGCGCGGGTCACCCGGAGCAGGCCGAGGAGGTTCGACTGCACCATCGCTTCCCAATCGGCGTCCTTGCCGGTCGCGACCGGGTCGATGCCGTGGGCACCGCCGGCGTTGTTGATCAGCACGTCCACGTGCGGCGCCAAGGCCCGGGCCCGGGCCGCGAACGCCTCGACGCTGGCGGTGCTCGCGACATCGAGCACGTGGAACTCAGCGGACGCGGCACCGTTCGCAAGCGCCGTCGCCGCGACCTCCTGCAACCGCTCCGTCCGCCGCGCCCCGAGCAGCAGGTGGCAGCCTTCCGCCGCGAAGGCCTTCGCCGCCGCGGCGCCGAAGCCGCTCGAAGCCCCCGTGATCAAGACCCGCTTGCCGTGCAATCTCATGACCCGAGCCTACCAGCCGGCGTCGCGGACGCCGCCAAAAAGATCACGGAGACCGCGCCGTCCGTCGCCTCCGGTCCGATGGCACCGAAGGAGGATCGCTTTGGGGATATCCAGGGGGGCGTCGGCCCTTGGCAAAAAGGCACCGGACACGCCGCTGAGGCCTTGGTCCTACCGATAGTTGACCGATGAGTAAAACCCACGACATTGGATCCAGCCGAAAGGAGAACACCCGATATGCAAACACCGACCGAGAAGAAATCCGAGGCCGTCATCGCCACCACCGACCTGACCTTCGAACAAGACGTGCTCAAGTCCGAGCAACCCGTGCTGGTGGATTTCTGGGCGGCGTGGTGCGGGCCGTGCCGGATGATCGCGCCGACCTTGGAAGAGGTCGGAGTGGAGTTCGCCGGCCGCGCCCGGGTGGCCAAGGTCGATGTCGACCAGAATCCCGTCACCGCCTCGCGGTACGGGATCGCCAGCCTGCCGACGCTGCTCGTGTTCAAGGGCGGCAAGGTCGTCGACCAGGTCATCGGCGCCGTCGGCAAGCGAACCATCGCGGCGAAACTCGCCGGGCATCTCGCCTGACGCCCGCTTGACGCTTCGCCCGGGACGCCTTAGCCAGACGACGAAATCCGCACATCAGGACCCCATGGGACGCACCAGCGACGCACGTGAGAAGCTCTTGGCCGCCGCGCTCGACCTCATCTGGACGAGCAGCTACGGCGGCGTGAGCGTCGACGACATCTGCGTCCGCGCCGGCGTGAACAAGGGAAGTTTCTACCATTTCTTCCCCAGCAAATCCGACCTCGCGGTCGCGGCGTACGAGGCCCACTGGCAAGAGAAACGCCCGGCGATGGACGCCGTGTTCTCCTCGCAGAACCCGCCGCTGGACCGGCTCATCGCGTGGTGCCGCTGCATCCAGGAGGGACAGTCCGAGAAGCATGAACAGTACGGCTTCGTGGTCGGATGCCCTTACGCGAACGTCGGCTCCGAGCTCGCGACGCAAGATCCGAAGATCCGCGCCAAGACGCAGGAGATGCTCGACCGCGGCTTCCGCTACATCGAGGCGGCGATCGCCGACGCGCAGAGGCAGGGCCTCATCGACGTGGCCGACGCCACCGCGGCCGCCAAGCAGGTGTCGTCCTGCGTCCTCGGCCTCCTGATCCAAGCGAAGATCGAGAACGATCCCGGGCTGCTCAGCGAACTGGAACCGACGATGATGCGGCTGCTCGGCGCCAAGATCGTCGCGGCGTGATCCGGACCACCGCGACCGCCGCGACGCCTTGGTCCCGATACCGGACAGATCGAGTCCGCTGAATTATTTGACCGTCCGGTTAACTGGTGAACCTTCCGCCGGCATGAACGGGCAAGACCCTTCTCCCAGACCGACGATGACTCCCAAGACGTTCCGCAGGACCAAGCACCCTCTCCGCCGCGCCCCCCTTCCCCGGATCGGCGACACACGGCTTCGTGAACTGGCGCGGCGCATCGCCGCGGACCTGTCCGCCCGGCACGCCCGCGTGCTCCCGCCGTCGTCCGTCCGTCGGGCAGTGGGCGACGCGGAGGCGTTGGCCGCCACGACCAGCGCCGCCGAGCTGGTGCTGCCCGAGCTCGCCCGCGAGAAGGTCGACGAAGCACGGGCATGGTTCTCGCGCCAGCAGGACATCCTCGAACGGAGCTCGTCCTCGTTCTCGGCCTGACCGTAAAGGCCCGGGGCGGCTTTTGACACCACGCCCGTCCTCTTCCACCCTCCGCGCCCGTCGATCCGGACACCCATCTCTCCGTCGCATGAAGATCCGCCTCACCTATCTCCTCCTCGCCGGTCTGGCCGCCGGCTGCCGGAAGCCGTCCCCACCTCCGGCACCGCCGCTGCCGACCGTCACCGTCGCTCCCGTCCTACAACGCGACGTCGCCACCCGCGACGAGTTCACCGGGCGCTTGGACGCGATGGAATCCGTCGAGATCAGGCCTCGCGTCTCCGGGTATCTCCAAGACGTGCGCTTCCGGTCCGGCCAGCTCGTCAAGAAAGGCGACGTGCTCTTCGTGGTCGATCCGCGCACGCGCAAGGCCGCCTTGGACCGCGCGGAGGCCGAGCTCGCGAGGGCGACGGCGCAGGCGGAGATCGCCGAGCGCGACGCCAAGCGCGCGGACCAACTGCTCGCGACGAAGACGATCTCCTTGGAAGAAGCCGACCTTCGCGTCTCGGGACTCAAGCAGTCGCAAGCCGCGCTGCTCGCCGCCAAGGCCGCCAAAGAATCGGCACGGTTGGAGCTCGAGTTCTGCGAGGTGAAGTCGCCGATCGACGGCCGCGTGAGCCGCGCGCTCGTGACCGTCGGCAACAACGTGTCCGGCGTGGACGGCTTCACGACCTTGATGACCACGGTCGTGTCGGTGGACCCGGTCTACGCCTACTCCGCCGTGGACGAGACCTCTTTGCTCAAGCTCCAAGGCCTGCTCCGCGAGGGCAAGCTCCCGGTCGATGCCCAAGGCCGCGTGACGGTGGAGATGCGCCTCGCGTCCGAGACCGGCTATCCGCACAAGGGCTATCTCGAATCGCTCGACAACCGCATCGACGCCGCGACCGGCAGCATCGCCTTGCGGACCGTCTTCCCCAATCCGGACGGCAGCCTCCTCCCCGGGCTCTATTCGCGGGTCAGCGTCCCCGGCAGCGCCGCGCAGCCGTTGTTGCTGATCGACGAGACCGCGATCGGCACGGACCAGAACCAGCGCTTCGTGCTCACGGTGAGCCCGACCAACACCGTCGAGTACCGTCCCGTCCAGCTCGGCGGCGCGGTCGACGGGAAGCGGATCGTCCGGTCCGGTCTCAAGGCCGGCGAGAACATCATCGTGAACGGGCTGATGCAGGTGCGGCCTGGCATGCCGGTGAACGTGATGACCGCCGAGAACGTGAAGCGTTGATGGCGAGTGGTGAAGGGTAAAGGGTGGGTGATGAATGGAAACGGCAACCAGACGCAGAACGTGGTCGTCGCGAAGTCGTTCACCTTCGCGCTCGAGACCGTGTCCCTTTACCGCCGCCTGACTGAGCAAAAGGAATACATCCTCTCCCGACAACTCCTCCGCAGCGGCACCAGCATCGGTGCCAATGTCGAAGAAGCGCAGGCGGCCCAGACCCATGCCGATTTCATCACCAAGATGTCCATCGCCCTCAAAGAAGCCCGTGAGACGCACTACTGGCTGCGATTGCTCCAACAATCGCAGCTTGTCGCGATCGACGTGTCCGCCCCGCTGGGCCTTGCGGACGAACTTGTCCGGATCTTGACCGCCATCGTGAAGACCGCCCAGACCCGCGCTTGAGGCCCTTCACCCTTCACCACTTGCCCTTCACCATTTTTTCTCAGTGAACTTCTCCCACTTCTTCATCCGCAGGCCGATCTTCGCGGGCGTCCTATCGGTCGTCATCTTCCTCGTCGGGTTGATCGCGATGTTCCGGCTGCCGGTCTCGGAATACCCCGAGGTCGTGCCCCCGCAGATCGTCGTGCGCGCCGTCTATCCCGGCGCCAATCCGAAGACGATCTCCGAGACGGTCTCCGTTCCTTTGGAACAGCAGCTCAACGGCGTCGAGAACTCGCTCTACATCTTCTCGCAGGCCACCAGCGACGGCGTGATGACCCTCACGGTCACCTTCAAGCTCGGCAGCGACATCGACAAGGCCCAGGTGCTCGTCCAGAACCGCGTCTCGCAGGCGCTGCCGAAGCTGCCGGAAGAGGTCCGACGCCTCGGCGTGCTCACCATCAAGTCCTCACCGGACCTCACGATGGTCGTCCACCTCTTCTCCGACGGCCGTTACGACGACATCTACGTCCGCAACTACGCGACGCTCCAGGTGAAGGACGTGCTCGCCCGCATACAGGGCGTCGGCCAGGTGCAGATCTTCGGCTCCGGCGACTACGCGATGCGCATCTGGCTCGACCCGGACAAGGTCGCCGCACGCGGGCTGACCGCCGGCGACGTGGTCAACGCCATCCGGGAGCAGAACGTCCAGGTCGCCGCCGGCGCCGTCGGCCAGCAACCGCTCGCCGGTCCCGTCGCGCTCGAACTCCAGATCAACACCAAGGGCCGCCTCGTCACCGAGCAGGAGTTCGGCGACATCATCATCAAGACCGGTGCGAACGGCGAACCGCTGCGCCTCCGCGAGGTCGCGCGCATCGAGCTCGGCGCCGGTGAGTTCGCGCTGAGATCGTTGCTCGACAACAAATCGGCCGCCGCGCTGCCCATCTTCCAGCAGCCCGGATCGAACGCGCTGGAGCTTTCCAAGAACGTCCGCGCCGCGATGGAGGAGCTGAAGAAGAACTTCCCGGCCGGCCTCGACTACGGCGTCGTGTACGACCCGACGCGCTTCGTGGACAAATCGATCGAGGCCGTCGTCCACACGCTCTTCGAGGCGATCGTGCTCGTGGTGCTGGTGGTGATCCTGTTCCTCCAGACCTGGCGCGCCTCGATCATCCCGCTCGTCGCCGTGCCCGTCTCGCTGGTCGGCACGTTCGCGGTGATGATGGCGCTCGGCTTCTCGATCAACGCGCTCTCGCTCTTCGGGCTCGTGCTCGCCATCGGCATCGTCGTGGACGACGCCATCGTCGTGGTCGAGAACGTCGAGCGGAACATCGCGCTCGGCTTCGATCCGCACGAGGCGACGCGGAGGGCGATGACCGAGGTCACCGGCCCGATCATCGCCACCGCGCTGGTGCTGTGCGCGGTCTTCGTCCCGACCGCCTTCATCAGCGGTCTGACCGGCCAGTTCTACAAACAGTTCGCCATCACCATCGCCATCTCGACGGTCATCTCCGCGTTCAACTCGCTGACGCTCTCGCCGGCGCTCTGCGCGATCCTGCTTCAGGAGCACGGTGCCAAGAAAGACCTCCTCACCCGCGGCATGGACAGCGCGCTCGGCTGGTTGTTCCAGCCGTTCAACCGCTTCTTCACGTGGTCGTCCGCGAAGTACGCGGACGGCGTCCGCCGCGTGATCCGCGCCAGCGCGGTCGCCCTGGTCGTGTACCTCGGGCTCGTGCTGCTGACCGGGAAAGTCTTCAGCCTGGTCCCGGTCGGGTTCATCCCGGAGCAGGACAAGCAGTATCTCATCTGCGTCGCGCAGCTACCCGACGCCGCGTCGCTCGACCGCACGGACGCCGTGGTCCGCCGCATGAGCGACATCGCCAAGAAGATCCCCGGCGTCACCTCGTCGGTCGCGTTCCCCGGTCTCTCGCCGAACGGCTTCACCGCCTCGCCGAACAGCGGCATCGCGTTCATCACGCTCGACGAGTTCGAGAAGCGGACCGGTCCCGGCCTCTCGGGCGCCGAGATCCGCGACAAGCTGGTCGCGGCCTTCAGCGCGATCCAAGAGGCGCGGACCATCGTCATCATGGCCCCGCCCGTGAACGGCCTGAGCACCGGCGGCGGCTTCAAGCTCTTCATCGAGGACCGCAACAACCTCGGCCCCGAGGCGCTCTACGGCGCGACCTGGGGCATCATCGGCCAAGCCTTCGCCACCAACGTCCTCCAGGGCGTGTACTCGACCTATCAGGTCAACGTCCCGCAGCTCGAGGCCGACGTGGACCGCGTGAAGGCCAAGGCGCTGGGCGTGCCGCTGACGTCGCTCTTCGAGACGATGCAGATCTACCTCGGATCGCTCTACGTGAACGATTTCAACCGCTTCGGCCGCACCTATCAGGTGATCGCGCAGGCCGACGCTCCCTACCGCGACCGTCTCGACGACCTCGTCCGCCTGAAGACCCGGAACTCAACCGGCCAGATGGTCCCGCTCGGATCGATGATGACGGTGAAGGAGAGCGCCGGACCGGACCGCGTGATGCGCTACAACGGCTATCCTGCCGCCGAGATCAACGGCGCGCCGGCGAACGGCTACAGTTCCGGTCAAGCCGAGGCTTTCATCGAAGGCCTCGCCAAACGGAGCCTGCCCACCGGCATGAGCTACGAATGGACCGAGCTCACCTACCAGCAGCGCATCGCGGGCAACACCGCGATCTACGTCTTCCCGCTCTGCCTCTTCCTCGTGTTCCTCGTGCTGGCCGCGCAGTACGAGAGCCTCACGCTGCCGCTCGCCATCATCCTCATCGTGCCGATGTGCCTGCTCTGCGCGATGGTCGGCGTGATGCTGAAGGGGACGGACAACAACATCTTCACCCAGATCGGCCTGATCGTGCTCGTCGGTCTCGCCTGCAAGAACGCCATCCTCATCGTGGAGTTCGCCCGGGAGAAACAGCACGAGGGCATGGAAGTCGTCGAGGCCGCGCTCGAGGCCTGCAAGCTCCGGCTCCGCCCGATCCTGATGACCAGCATCGCCTTCATCGCCGGCGTGTTCCCGCTGGTGAAGTCCCACGGTGCCGGCTCGGAGATGCGGCAGGCCATGGGCGTGGCGGTCTTCGCCGGCATGATCGGCGTGACGGTGTTCGGCCTGTTCCTCACGCCCGTGTTCTACACCGTGCTCATGAAGCTGGCGGCGAAGTTCACCGGCAAACGGCCTTCGCCCCCGCACACGACTGGATGATGTCCGCCCGTCCGTTGATGTCCCGGAAACCTGAACGCCCGTTGTTGCTGCTGCTCGCGGCCGTGATGTTCACGCACATCATGGATTTCATGATCCTGATGCCGCTGGGACCGCAGCTCATGCGGGACCTCGACCTCGGGCCCGGAAAGTTCAGCGGATTGGTCGCTGCCTACACCTTGAGCGCGGGTTTTGTCGGGCTGCTCGGCGCGCCGTTCATCGACCGCTTCGACCGGCGTCCCCTGCTCCTCTTCGCCTACGCGGGCTTCACCGCGGGCACGTTGGCCTGCGCTCTGGCGCACACCCACGCGGCGTTGCTGGCCGCACGGATCCTATGCGGCGCCTTCGGCGGTCTCTCAGGGACGCTCGTGATGGCCGTGGTGAGCGACGTCGTGCCGCCGGAGCGCCGCGCGGCCGGGATGGGTGTCGTGATGGGGGCTTTCTCCTTCGCGGCCGCGCTCGGGGTCCCGTCTGGCCTATGGCTCGCCCATCGCTTCGTCTGGGAGACGCCGTTCGTCCTCCTCGCCGCGCTCTCGGCGGTCATGTGGGTGGCGATCTATCTGCGGATGCCGTCGGTCCGCGGCCATCTCGACCGCGGGCAGCGGCAGGATTTCCGCGCGTTCCTCGGGCTCTTGGCCGACCCCAACGCCGGGCGGGCGCTGCTGTTCATGACGACGATGGTGTTCGGTCATTTCGCGATCATCCCGTTCCTGTCGCCGTACCTGGTGGCGAACGTCGGCATCAGCGAGGAGCACGTGTCGATGGTCTTCCTGGTCGGCGGGGTGTGCAGCGTGCTCACGACCGGGCTCGTGGGACGGATCGCCGACAAGCACGGGCGGCACCGCATGTTCTATGTGCTCGCCCTCGTGGCTATCGTCGTGACGCTCCTGCTCGCGAACCTCGGCCCGTCCCCGCTCTGGCAGGTGCTCTCGCTGGCCGGATTGTTCTTCATCTTCGCCAGCGGACGCTTCATCCCGGCCCAGGCGATCATGTCGCTCGCGGTGGCACCGGCACACCGGGGCGCGTTCATGAGCCTGAACAGCTGTTCGCGCGATCTCGCGGCCGGATGCAGCTCGGCCTTCGGCGGGCTCATCGTCGGCAAAACGGCGTCCGGCCAGATCCAGAACTACCATTGGCTGGGTTGGGTGGCGGTCGGCTCCGCGCTGCTCAGCATCTGGTTCGCCAGCCGCGTGCGCTCGGTCGAGGCGCCGTCGAAGGCCGCGATCCAACACTGAGATCCCCGTGCTCGATCGGAGATCCCGACCGGCCGCTGGTCCGCACCGGTACCGGCTCTTTTCCTGTCTCCGGCGGCGAAGTTGGTTGCCCCGTGGCCGGGATCCGCGCTGATTTGTCCGCACCTTGACCCACGAACCCGAGATATCCGCCGAGAGGAAGGCTGGCTGGCATCCGAGGAACCGCTTCGGCGGAAGGTACGACTTCGCCGCCCTAGTGCGGAGGTGTCCCGACCTCGCCCGCCATGTCGTCGTCGGTCCGACCGGCGAGGCCACCGTCGATTTCGCCGCCCCCGCGGCGGTGCTGTCGCTGAACCGCGCGCTGCTCCTGCACCATCTCGGGCTCGAGCATTGGGACATCCCGCCGGGATACCTCTGCCCCCCGATCCCGGGCCGGGCCGAGCATATCCACCGGATCGCGGACCTGCTGTCAGGTGATGCCGACGCACCGGTCCCACTCGGCACCTCGGTGTCCGTCCTCGACATCGGCACCGGAGCCAATTGCATCTACCCGATCCTCGGCGTCGCGGAGTTCGGATGGCGTTTCGTCGCGACGGACATCGATCCGGTCGCGGTCGGCTGGGCCGCGGAACTGGTCGCCACCAACCGCGTGCTGTCCGGGAAGATCGAGTGCCGGCTCCAGCGCGATCCCGCATCGGTCTTCGATGGCGTGGCCCGGCAGGAAGAACGCTTCGATCTGTCGGTGTGCAACCCGCCGTTCCACGCATCCGCGGAAGAGGCCGCGTCGGGGACGCTCCGCAAACTCCGGAACCTCGGCGGCGGCAGGCCGAAGAAACCGGTGCTGAACTTCGGCGGTCGCGGCGGCGAACTCTGGTGCCCCGGAGGCGAATCCGCGTTCATATCCCGGATGGTCGCCGAGAGCGCACGACGGCCCGGCCTGTGCCGGTGGTTCACGACGCTGGTCTCCAAACAACAGAACGTCGCGCAGGTCCGGAGCGCCTTGGAGGCGGCCCGCGTCGCCGGCTCGCAGGTCATCGAGATCGGCGTCGGCCACAAGCGGAGCCGCATCGTGGCCTGGACCTTCATGCCGGACGAGGCGGCCCGCGTCGCACGGACGACCACGGTCGACGCCGGCCTCAGCGGTCCCGCTCGAGCAGGTAGCGGGCGAGCGCGTCAAGCGCGACCGCCCGGCCATTGAAGGGCTTCAGCGCATCGAAGGCCTTCGCGGTCAGCTGCGCGGCGATCTTCTTGGACTTCTCCAGACCGACGAGGCGCGGATAGGTCGCCTTCTGCGCGGCGACGTCTTTGCCGGCGGTCTTGCCGAGGGTCTCGGACGACTGCGTCACGTCGAGGATGTCGTCGATCACCTGGAAGGCGAGGCCGACGTTGTAGCCGAAATCGGTCAACGCCTTGAGCTGCGCCGGGGTGCAATCCGCGCTCATCCCGCCGAGACGGACGGAACAGCAGAGCAGCGCGCTCGTCTTGCGTTCGTGGATATAGCGGAGCTGGGCGACGGAGAGGTCCTTGCCCTCGCCTTCGAGGTCAGCGACCTGGCCGGCGATGAGCTGGAGCGACCCCGAGGCCTTGGCGATCTCGAGCACCAGGTCGCGATGGGAGTATCGCGGCCATCCCTTCGCCTGGGCCGCCACCTCGAAGGCCTGCGTGAGCAATGCGTCGCCCGCGAGCACCGCGATGCCCTCGCCGAAGACCACGTGGTTGGTCGGTTTGCCGCGACGGAGATCGTCGTCGTCCATCGCCGGCAGGTCGTCGTGGATGAGCGAGTAGGTGTGGATGCACTCGACGGCGCAGGCCAGCGGCATGGCCGCGGCATCGGTGCCGCCGCAGGCCTCGGCCGCCGCGAGGACGAGCGCCGGGCGCATGCGCTTGCCGCCGGCGAAGATCGAGTAGCGCATCGCCTTGTGTATCGTCGCCGGCTTGGCCGTCGCCTTCGGCAAGAACCGGTCGAGCGCGGCATCGACCACCTTGGACCTTCCGTCGACCCACGACTTGAGGTCGAACGCACCGCTCTTCGGTTTGGACATCGCGCGACGTTCTACGGGGCCGGCGTCCACGGGCAAAGTCCAAACACAGGCAGCGTCACCGGAACTCTCGGGGCGGCCCGCGGATCTACCGCGTAACCAAGCGCCTTGCCTTCGGTCATCCCCTCCAGAAGATGTGGCCATCACAGAAGCAGACCAGAACGGGTTGGACGTGGTGGCCTGCGTGGCGCGCGTGCGCGCGGGCGACGAGGACGCCGCCCGGGAGCTGCTCGCCCATCTGACCCCGCTCGTGCTGAAGATCGTCCGGTCGCATCTGCCCCGGAGGACCAGCGAGGAAGACCTAGTGCAAGCTGTGTTCGTCAAAGTGTTCACGAAGCTCGACCAGTTCGGCGGCGCGGTGCCGCTGGCCCACTGGGTCTCGCGCATCGCCGTGAACACCTGCCTCAACCAGCTCGCGCACGAGAAGATCCGCCCCGAGCTCCGCCACGCCGACCTGAGCGAGGACGAGGAGGCCGTGATCCAGAACCTCGCGGCCGACACCGGCGAGCTGCCCGCGGAACAGAGCCTTGCCTCCCGCGAACTCGTGGAGAAGATGCTGGCAAAGCTGAACCCGGCCGACCGGCTCGTCATCACGCTCATCCACCTCGAAGGCCGCAGCGTCGAGGAGGTCCGGACGGTGACCGGTTGGAGCGGCCCGCTGGTGAAGGTGCGGGCCTTCCGCGCGCGGCAGAAGATGAAGCAGCACCTCGCACAACTTTTGAAGGAGACCAAGCCATGAACGACCTCGACCGCCAGTTCGGACGCCTGCTCCGCAACGCCGCCACCGCGCCCAAGCCCGCCGACGCATCGGCGCTGCCCTTCGCCGTCGAGGCCCGCGTGCTCGCCGCTTGGCGAACCAGCCGTGCCGACGGCTCCGGCGACATCGCCGGCCTGCTCCGCTTCTTCCGGTACGGGTTCGCCTGCGCCTGCGCCGTCGCCATCGTCGCCGTCGGCCTGAGCTGGCGCGGCGTGCAGAGCGAGGCGACCGACGAGTTCGCCCTCTCCAACGCCGAGATGAACGTCGCCATGCTCCGATGAAGGCGCCCACCACCAAGCTCGCCGCCGTCGCCTACGTCGCCGCCACCTTCCTCATCGGCGCGCTCGCGGGCGGCGCCGTCGGCTATGGCTACGGCCGAAAGCCGATCGTCCGCCCCTTCGACCGCGAGGCGATGCGCGCCCACATCTGCGATTCCCTCACCACGAAACTCGGCCTCACCCCGGCCCAGCAGCAGCAGCTCGACCCCATCGTGCGGCAGAACATGGAGGAGTTCGACGCCGACCGCCGCCAGCAGATGGCCAAGATGGGCGACCGGATGAAGGAGGGCAGCCTGCGCATCCGGGCCATCCTCACGCCCGAGCAGCAGGTGAAGTTCGACGCATTGGAGAAGGAACGCTGGAAGGACCGCGAGAAAAACCACGACCGCTCCAAGCCCAAGGCCGCGCTCGACCTGCCGGCCTTCGGCGCGACCTCCGGGCATCCTTCCGACCACCCGATCTGCCAGAACTCCGCCCCCTGCCCCGGACCCGCCGGGACCCAAGACGAACGGCGAACGGGTTTGAGCCCGGTGCCGGCCCGGCCGTAGTCTGGCCGCGTGTCCGCGTCCTTGATTGTCAACGAGATCTACCTGAGCCTGCAAGGTGAGAGCACCTTCGCCGGGCTCCCGTGCGTCTTCGTCCGGCTCACCGCCTGCAATCTCCGCTGTTCCTATTGCGACACCGCCTACGCCTTCACCGAGGGGAAGAAGCGGCCGATGACGGAAGTACGCGACGAAGTCCTCCGCCTTGCCGCCCCCTACGCCGCACCCGCCGAAGCGCCTCCCTCCGTTCCCCGTTCCCCGCTCCCCGCTCCCCGTTTGCCCCTGGTCGAGTTCACCGGCGGCGAACCGCTGCTCCAGCCCGCCGCCGCCGACCTCATGCGCCAGCTCTGCGACGACGGCTTCACCGTGCTGGTCGAGACGAGCGGCGCGCACGACATCTCGGCGCTCGACCCGCGGATCCGCCGCATCATGGACCTCAAGGCCCCGAGCAGCGGCGAGGTCGCCCGGAACCGCTGGGCCAACATCCCGCATCTCCGGCCCACCGACGAGATCAAGTTCGTGCTCGGCACCCGGGAGGACTACGCATGGGCCAAGCAGGTCATCGCGGAGCACGGGCTCGCCGGCATCTGTCCCCTGCTCTTCTCGTGGGTCGCTCCGCTGCTGCCGCATCAACAGGAGAAATCGCTCAAACCGGTCCCGCCCGGCCACACCGCGATGACCCGCAAGGAACAGGTCGAGGCCATCGTCGCCGACCATCTGCCGGTGCGCTTCCAGCTCCAGATGCACAAGTTCGTCTGGCCGCCGGATGAACGGGGCGTGTGAGGGCGAGAGGATGGAGGATGAAGGATGGCTTGGATCGAGCCGCGCCCAAAACCCTCCGCTTCTATCCGCCAGCCACTATCCTCTACCTTCTTCCTCGAAGTGACCACCCGCGCGACCCTCGACCTGCTCCGCCGCTATGAATCGCGGAACGTCACGTTCCTCGATCCGGACGGCTCGTGGCCCATCGTATGGGCAAAGGCGCGCGGCACCCACGTCTGGGACGCCGAAGGACGCAAGTATCTCGATCTCACCGCCGCCTTCGGCGTCGCCGCGGTTGGCCATGCGAATCCCCGCGTCGTCCGCGCCGGCCAGCGCCAGATGGCCACCCTGCTCCACGCGATGGGCGACGTGCATCCACACGAGCTGAAGGCCCGGCTCGCTCAGGAACTCAGCGCGCTCACGTTCGGTCGATGGGCGAAGTCTCCGGCGAAGGGTCTCAAGTCTCAGGTCTCAGGTCTCAGGTCTCAGGTCCAAGGCAGCGGCAAGACGATCTTCGGCACGTCGGGATCCGAGGCGGTCGAGATGGCGTTGAAGACCGCGCGGCTCGCGACGGGAAGGCCCGGCGTGATCGCGTTCACCGGCGGCTATCACGGGCTCGGATACGGGGCGCTCAACGCCACGCATCGCGAGCACTTCCGCGGCAGCTTCCTCGACCAGTTGCGCGAGTTCGGGCGCTTCGTCCCGTTCCCGCGAGACGAGCCGTCAGCCTTCAGCCGTCAGCCTTCAGCAGAGAGCCGTGGTCAGTTAGAGCGTGTCGAAGGTGAGATCCGGGCGGCTTTCCGGCGTGACGCCATCGGCGCGATCCTCGTGGAGCCGGTCCAGGCGCGCGGCGGCATCCACATCCCGCCGGATGGATTTCTTCCGCTGCTCCGCCGTCTCGCCGACGAGCACGGCGCGTTGCTCATCCTCGACGAGGTCTACACCGGGTTCGGCCGTACCGGGAAGTGGTTCGCCTGCGAGCACAGCGGCGTGGTGCCGGACGTCATCTGCCTCGGCAAGGCGCTCACCGGCGGATTTCCGCTCAGCGCCTGCGTCGGACGCGCCGACGTGATGGACGCCGCGTGGCCCGTCTCGTCTGGCGAAGCGATCCACACCAGCACCTACCTCGGCCATCCGGTGGGATGCGCCATGGCGCTCGCCCAGATCGAGGAGCTCAAGTCGGAACGGCTAATCGAACGCACCGCCGAGCTGGGCACTTGGTTCGCCGACGAACTCCATTCAACCTTCAACCTTCACCATCCGCACCCGCTGCATCGGCCTGATGGCCGCCGTCGAACTGCGCCGCGCGGACGGTTCGCCGGCCACCGTCGAAACGATCACCGCGATGAAGGAGATGCTCCGGCGCGGCTTCATCCTGCTGCCCGAAGGCGAGCATTCGGACATCCTCAGCTTCACCCCGCCGCTCACCATCACCACCGCGCAGCTGCGCCGCGTCGTCCGGGAACTCCGCGACGTCCTGTTCGGTGCCAAGCATCCTCGCTCGCTCGCCGTCCGGCAGCGATGAGACCACCCTGCCCCGCTTTCCTTCGCGTCCTCGCGACTTCGTTGCCGATCCTATGAACCTTACCGAGATGCGCCGCTGGCTCGACCTCCGCGGCATCCAGCTCACCAAGTCGCTCGGCCAGAATTTCCTGCACGACGGCAACCAGCTCCGCCGCATCGTCGCGGCCGGCGAGACCGTGCCCGCGGACAACGTGCTCGAGATCGGCCCCGGGCTCGGACCACTCACCGAGCTGCTGCTCGCGCAATCCGGCCAAGTCTTCGCCATCGAGAAGGACGCGCGCCTGGTCGAGGTCCTGCGCGAGCGCTTCGCCAGCACCCCGAACTTCACGCTGCTCACCGCCGATGCCCTGCGCTGGTTGCAGGAGAACCCGCGCGATTGGACCGCCTGGAAGCTCGTCGCGAATCTCCCCTACTCCGTCGCCTCGCCCATCCTGGTCGAGCTGGCCGAGGCCGACGGCCCGCCGGAGCGGCTCGTCGCCACGCTCCAGCTCGAGGTCGCTCAGCGCATCGCCGCCGAGGCCGGCACGGAGAGCTACGGCCTGCTCTCGTTGCTGCTCCAGCTCCGCTACGAGCCGCGTGGCTGGTTCAAGATTCCCGGGAGCTGCTTCTTCCCCGCGCCCGACGTGGATTCTGCGTGCCTCACCCTCGTCCGGCGACCGCAGCCCTTGCTCACCCCCGCCGAGGCGAAGGTCTTCACCCAGCTCGTGAAGCTAGCCTTCTCACAACGCCGCAAGATGATGTTGAAATTGCTCAAGACCCGGTGGCCCGAGGACCAGCTCCAGACCGCGTTCAACGAGATCGGCATCCCGGTCATGGCCCGCGGCGAGACCATCGACCTCCTGCGCTACGTCGCCCTCACCCAGCACGTGATGCGGCCATGAACCTCGTGTGCTCACAGGATCGGTGACAGATTCCTGTGGGTTGACCTCAGCGCCGTGCCCGGAGTGAGCGGCGGGGTGCTCTGCGTCTTGATGAGCGAACTGGGCATGGCCAAGCACATCCGCGAGAAGTTCCGCAGCAAGCGTCACGCGTGGCGCTTACAGATTCTCCGCCGTGCGGGGAGGATTTGACGCTCTGGCTGTCCAAGATCGCCGCGGTCGGCCGGCAACGTTTCCCGGCCTTGGCGATCCACTTGCGGAACACCGCGTACACCGTTTGCCACGGCGGGAGATCCACCGGCAACAGCCGCCATCGGCAGCCTGCCTTCGCGATGTGGAGCAACGCGTCAAGGATCCGCCGGAGCGACGTCCGCTTCCGGCCCAGCTTCCTCGCCGCCGCCGGCATCGGCTTGATCAGTCTCCATCGTCCTTCCGTCATGTCTGTCCCGTATCCAGCGATTCTCATCGGCTGACCGAGCTGCCGTTGATCTAAGCCCAACCACAACAACACCGTTTTCGGCCACTTCTCTCACAACTTCTCATCTCCAAACAGCCTCTCAGAGGGCTTTGATCGGGCTGGACGAGCGCTGTCGGTTGGCCAAACCTCAGCTGCTTTCCCTGATATGAAACTGCTCAGCGCTCTGTCCCTGGTCCTGCTTCTGGCCGGCTGCGTCTCGAACTCCCGGATACCCCGCGCCACCGGTCCGTGGGGCGTTTCGCTCACCCAGGGCACGCCCGTCGCGACGCCCGGGGCCCGGATCGGTCGGGTCGAGGAGATCTACTACGAGAGCGTGCCCCGGAACGGGAAACCTACCCGGGTCTTCGCGTATCTCGGCCGGCCGGCGGACGCTTCCGGAAAGAAGCTGCCGGCCATGCTCCTGGTGCATGGCGGCGGCGGAAAAGCCTTCCGCGAATGGGCCGAACACTGGGCGCAGCGCGGCTACATCGCTCTCGCCATGGATCTGTCCGGCAACGGCCCGGCCGGTCCCCTGCCCGACGGCATGCCGGACCAATCCGACCCGACCAAGTTCCGCGACTTCGGCGAGGATGAGATCCGCGACCTGTGGACCTACCACGCCGTCGCGGCCGTCCTGCGTGGACACGCGCTGCTGCGTTCGCTGCCGGACGTGGACGCCGACCGCATCGGCGTCACGGGCATCAGTTGGGGCGGCTACCTGACGTGCATCGTCGCGGGCATCGATCCGGACCTGAAGGTCGCGGTACCGGTCTACGGCTGCGGCTTCCTCGGCGACAACAGCGTCTGGACCGACAAGTCCCTCGCCGCGATGAAGCCTGAGGCGCGCGCTCTCTGGCTGAAGCAGTTCGACCCGAGCCAGTACCTCTCGGGCGTGCGCTGCCCGATCCTGTTCCTGAACGGGACGACTGATTTCGCCTACCCGCTGGACAGCTACCAGAAATCCTACCGACTGGTGCCGGAGAAGTTCCGGCATGTGGATACCGTCGTCGGTCTGCCCCACGGCCACATCTGGACGTTCGGAGAGGTGGACGCCTTCGTGGACAGCGTGCTGCGGGGCGGCCGACCGCTGCCGAAGATCGGCGCGGTGAAACTCAGCGGGAACACCGCACGGGTGGCCGTCGAGTCCGCCGTAGGATTGAAGTCCGCCACACTGAACTACACGACCGACTCCGGCGCGTGGCAGCAGCGCAACTGGAAGACCGTCCCGGCGAACCTCCGGACGGGTACTGTCATCGCGGACCTTCCGCCGGAACGCCCGCTCACCGCCTTCCTCGCCGTCACGGATGAACGTGGTCTGCGCGTCAGTTCGGAGCACTTCGCCTTGGACGCGGGACGTTGAGCGCCGGGTTCCCGGCAAACGTCGCCAGCTTCGCGAGATTGTCCACTTGGAGTCCGTCCACCCGCCTGCGCACCGCCTGGTCGGCAAACGTCCGCTCCGGCTTACGCGGCGATGGCCAGCGTGGAGTTTGAAAGCACGTCGAACGTGTCGGTGCGGGAGGCGTTGATGCGCTCCACGACGGCGTGCAGTCGGTCGGGCTGGTCGAGGTCTTCGGCGGATTGGATTCCGGCGGGGCGGAACCAGCGGGTTTGCATGAAGGCTCCGAGCATTTCTGCACCGCTCTCGATGTGCTGATTGCCCTCGGCGTCTGTTTGGGCGCGGGCGGCGAATTTGGCGGCGCGGGGATAGAGTTGCTTGAGGAGTTCGCGGACTTCCGCCTCTTGCGGAGCACGCGACAGGCTCCCGATGACCCGTGCGACGTGGAGGGCGAAGCGGGCGCTTTGGGAACTGGGTGGTTCGGCGGTTTCGTCGGCACCACTTGGCAGACCAAGAACAATACGGGCACGCTCTCCTCCGAGTTGGATGCCAACCCAGCCGCCCCGTCCGTAGTGGCGGACTTGTTCTTCGAAATAAGTCAGTGCCCGCACGGCATCGCCGCTTGCGAGCAGCACGAGGCCGCGTGTCTCCACGAAGGCGGCGAGCAGTTCGTCGTCTATCCGTTCCTCGGGCACATCGAGCAATGCGGTGGCGTGCGTGCAGAGGGAATCGCGCAAGGCCGTATCTTCCGCGCGCTCGGCCTGCCACAGGGCAATCATCGCGCGCCCCAGCCGTTCGGCGGTGCTCATGCCCGCAATCGCACGGCCCGGCTGAGCGCGGCGCGCGGACGGTCGCTGGTATTCTGATTCCCAGCGGAACTTCATCGATGGGTCGGTAGTCGCCCGCTGCCATTGGTCATCGAAGACTCGGAGGCGTGCTATGGCGTCTTGATTTCCCTTATCGGCCAGTTGTTCCAGAATACTTTTGGCTTCGTCGCGAAGGGCCTCATCCCGGTTTCGCGCGCTCAT